>DTSJ01000106.1 GCA_012965445.1 Candidatus Hydrogenedentota bacterium | reverse complement strand
GGCCTACACGAAACGCGCCAAAGATCAGCGTATGGCCGTCATGGTCCGCGTCCTCGGCAACATGACCAATCCAAAAATGCGTAAACAAGCCATCAAGACGGCCTCGAAACGATTGCGCGATCAGCAGGCTATCTATCTCATCGACGGCCCCGACGCAGCTTCTCTCGCCCGCCTTTTCAAGAGGTCCGCGCCCACGCTCATCGTAGCCTCACCCGCAAACGGTGACATCACCATCGCCTCCTCCGCTCCCTCCGAAAACCCGAAAGTCGCCACGCTCGTCAACGGCAAAATTCCCGATCTCGAGTTGTCCAACGTCCATTTCTTGTTGAACGGTGACGAATCCGACTACGCAGCCCTCGATGAATTCCTCGCACGTCCCGAAGAAAAAGAAACCTGGAATCTCGATCCCTCCATCGTATCGGAAGCGGAACGTGCCGAAGGCTTCGTCCCCCTCTTCGACGGTAAAACCCTCGACGGTTGGTGGATGAAAGATGACAACAAAGAAGCTTTCCACGCCAGTGAAGATGGCTTCATCGAATGGCGCGCGCACGGAGGAGGCGCCCTTATGACCGCCAAACGTTACGGTAACTTCATCTGCCGTATGCAGTACAAAATCATGCCTGGCGGCAACAGCGGCGTATGGTTCCGTGCTCCACGTGGTGCTCGGCAATCCAAAATCGGCTTCGAAGTCCAGATGCGCGGCGATAACGACTTCGACGAACTCGACAAAGGATGTACCGGAGCCATCTACGACGTGATTCCCCCTGCCGCACGTCCTGCCCGCAAAGAAGGCCTCTGGAATGACATCGAAGTCATCTGCGACGGCCCCAACGTAAAAATCACCCTCAACGGAACCATCGTGCAGGACGTCAGCTTCGACGATACCGAAGAATTAAAGTATCGCCTCCGCAGCGGCTTCATCTGTCTCACCGATCACAGCGACTACACCGCGTTCCGCAACATCCGCATCAAGGAACTATGAACCCGGATCCCATGACTGTGTACCGGTTCGAGTTTGAGCTGCGCCGAGTGTCCCCGGGTACACGCTAAGTCGCGTGTTCAGAATAACTTATAAATGGCGTACCCGGAGGGATTCGAACCCCCGACCTCCTGGTCCGTAGACAAGTAAATAGAAATGCCACGGAACGCCAGAAACCGTCAATCACTGCCACACAAACAACTTACACAAAAATCCGAAACGTCACATAACGCCACGAACTGCCACAAAACGACAATAATTTTCGCAAAGTGTTATACAAAATGTTATACCTTCGCGATTGATGAATTCAATACATCAATCTCCAGCAGAAGCTTGTCCCGGAGTGAAATTCAACTCAAACGGAATTTGGTCCGGTGATCCTGGCGGAAGTAGTCTGGCTCCTGAATCATAGTGACAAATTTTAGCAACGGTCAGAAGTAGGCCTGAATACTTCTATTAAAAGTAGCCATCATGAATACAGGACATTCGAGGATCAAAACTCTCAGGATTCTAAATTCGGTAGACACTGAGCGTGGCCGGGTCAGCGACGTTTTCGCGTCGCTGGTCACGTGTGACCAAGGGGGCCTCCCATCGGAGAAAGTACTTTGACTCTCCAGTGACACTTTGATACTCGTCTTCTTTCCAGCGCACGGCCATATCAGGATAGTCGCTGATAGGAGTATCGTGTTTTTTGAGTATCGACTTCCCATCGGGGATTATTTTCTTGGGCTTTAGCGTTGCTTCATCGAGCATCCACAGGCCAGAACCGTATTTTACGTGAGAGAACCCTTGTGTTAGAGTGCCATCCTGAGCGACACGAACAGGCCCCAAGTCTACATCTACCTCGATCGTGCCGCCTCCACTGAAATACCACCGATGATCCCAATCGCTGGTTTGCACGATGTTCCAGCTCCCCGCTTCAAGGCGTGCATTGTATATCTGGGTATTCCCATCACTATCGAATTTGTGATACGAAAGAATGACACGACCTTGTGAATCAAACCCCACGACTGTGGACTCGTTAATCATTCCCCCCTCAACGGGCACGGGATCGATGAGCGTTCCCTTTGTGTCTGGTGTAATTGGTAAGGTCAAGGCTTCACCCGTAGCCGTCTCCCAGTTCGCTAGGTCTTTGGTTTTGGCATAGCTGAGATTGTGATTCGTTTCACAGCCACCGTGTACCCGCCAAACCCATACCAGATGAAAGTAACCATTGGGTCCCAGCACCGGCCCCTCGGGATAAGCACTGACGCGCCCTAGTCCATCAAAGAGGGCAGCAGGCATTAGGCGTTTCCACTCTTGTGTGGTTGCATTATATTTATTTACGAGCTGACGGCCGGCACCCGATTTACCGTCCCGGTAAAGAAACAAGAGTTGGTCATCTGAGTTTTTTATAAATTGAGGATAGGTCACTTTGAGCTCGTCTTGACCTGTCATAACCTTTGCTCGCTCCAAAGTCGTCACGTCGTATGGTTTTGCTGTGCGATAATAAATCAGAGGATCGCTGTGCATGTTGCCACTTACGTGAAGGTAACCTTCCGAATCCATAGCCATCGTAATATAGTGATGACTGTCCCAATTCACGCGTGGCGATAATTTATTGAATACCCAAGATTCCTCATCGAGTTGACGTTGCGCCACCGTCATACGCCGATCTTTATCATAATACGCGATATATTGGTTGTCCCCTTCCGTTAGTAAGCAATAACCAACTGAATGCCCTGACCACGCGGGGGCTACGTCAACAACATCGAGTACCACTGGCTCCGAAGCCGATAGAGTAGTGCTAACAGTAGCAAGGAATAGGAGTAGCATGTAAAAAAAAAATTGTTTGAAATCCGAATGCATAATGTTCCTTCGATCGAGTGTTCTGTATAGACTGTTCATTGTACATTCTTCCTGATTAGACCTTATAATCGTTACATCATGCCGTCTCCTTCAATTTGATACGCTCCGTCCCAGGCACCCACCCAGACGAAGCCAGCGGTATCAATGTGCAGGCAATAGTGGGGGCCAGATGTCGCACCTAAAACTGGAACACACTTGGATTCGTCTAGTCGGAAAAGCCCTGAGCGAGTCGCTGCCCAGACAACATCATTGTGATCAACTGCGACGGCGCGTACCTCGTTGGCTAAGCCTGAATTCGTAATGGGGTAGGCTTCATGGAATTCTTGGCTGAAAAGGGTGTCCATTATTGGATCCAGAGCATACGTATTTAAACATCCGACGAATAGCACAATAGCGATTGGAATCCTCATAGAATATTCTATCCTCAAAGTTTCGCAGGTTTAACTAGATGGCACTACGATCATAAAATCGCAGAGTGGATTCGTTTCCGTGCACCCCACCATTCGAGCTAATATCATACTGAATTACGATCGGCTATAAATATTACAACGTCAGTCGGATTTTCTTGCGATGTTCAGCGAAGAACGATCTCTTCGGCTTCGTCAAGATTGTACGGTTCGATGTCGGGGATAACTTTCACGTCCGTTGTAAACTTCAACGGATACTGCAGACCCAAATCATAGACCAATTCCACGAAGAAGGCGGTGAAACCCTGTTCAGGTTTGTTTATCCTGGCTACATACGCTCCGTTATCATCTGCCGTCAGCGGAGAACTCACATAAGCTGGACCAATCGTGTCCAATCGAAAGTCACGTGCCTCCGGATTCGTCGCCTGCCACAGGTTGACTTCTTTCGGTACCTGATTGACCTTCACGCTGATAGATCCGTCGTCGCGGATTTTCCACGAGAATTCCGGGAGTTCTAACCCTCTGAGTATAGATTCATAGAATGCCAACATTGTCTGGCGAGCGTCTGAGTCACCCAAATTATGCCGCGTATTCGGAACATAACGAAGGTACTTTTCACCGGGCATCTCGGAAAAGTAATATTGTGAATTATCCGGCAGAAAAAACTGATCGCCTGATGCGTTGATCAAGTACTTTGGCAATTTCAGACTGTCACGATGGCGATAATTGTAAGGATCTTCGATGTCAAGAATACGAGCAAAGTCCGGCGTACCGAGTCGACCCGGATAGAGCCCATGCCGTACATAGTCGCCAAGGGCGGTCGAGAAGAACCCGTAGGCATTGTAATGATGGCGGGTGATATCTTCGATATTCAGCGCATCAATCACCAGCGGAATGATAGCGACCACGCGCTCGTCCACAATAGGTGTAAGCCACGCCGTCCACGCACGTTTACTCCCGCCGGACACGACATAGCCTTCAATCGGAATTTCTCCGCCCGCCTCCGACTTCATGAATTCCTGCACCGCATCCATTGCACGGACAGCACTTTTTACCATCGGCAGCCGCGCGAGCCATTCTTCGTCCTTGGTCACAATATACTTCACACGGCTATGCGCGATGAGGTCGTCCTCCGAGCGTCCATGACGTTTCGAGTCTGCAAAGAATAGAGGTTGGTTCGGCACCATGCGCACCTGGGCGATGACGGTATTGGTTCCTATCGCAAGGTCAACGAACCGTTGCGACACTTCTGCTGGTGGTTCACCACCATTTTTACCGCCATCGATATACAGCAAGGCCGTATTGTAATCCACATTATCAGGCTTGACAATCGTGAGCCAATGATGCCACACGGGACGATCAATCTCCGTTTCATTTCGCCAAGTCTGCGACGTTAAATCCAGCACGAACCCCGTGTAACCGTCATCCGATATTGTTCTCACAAGTTCCCATTTATACGAATCATCCGGCTTGGCGACATAGCGATCAAGCGCCGTCTCCTCGGCTGCAAACCCGCTATTCCCAATGAGCAAGAGTCCCATGACGACCGCGTAGGCAAAAAGCATTTTACAACATAATCTATTTAACATATCCGTTCTCCTTTGATTCTATATCGTAGGGTCAAAAAGCTCAGTCCAACTCTTTGCACTCGGTAAATAAACAGTATATACATTATTGAGCAGGAAATCTCGGCCTCTTGATTTCCTGCGTTCGTTCCGGGATGACCGTTCCTGTTGTGAATTCAAACATCGGGAGTTTCCATAAATTTCGTTTTACATCCTTAGGTACATCGTGATTTTACAATTGTCAGCGTACGGTCAAAAAAGACTCAGCCCAACCCTGAGATCTTGTGACTGACACAAGTACTCAGAAAAGTTCCTTTTGGAGATTTCCAGAACAGGGTTTCTTCTTCGTCAGCCAATTTACGGTCATGCCAGCGACGATGGACCTTTGGATTCCTAGTCCGGAGGTAGAGCAATTCTCTGCCTACATCATTAGTCCGAGAAATATCTGTTCACTTTCATCGTTGGTTGCATCTGTACACATAGCAAATAGAATGAGAATATAAAGATTCCATACGATGAAATCATATAAATTCAATCTCAGAAGCGTAATTCCAATTTGTCGCAATTGAATTATCGCCATCGCTTCGATAAACTCCATTCTCGCCTGATTCGTCAAAATTCCGGAGGAATTCCTTGGAAACAAAGCACACCGTACTCGCGATATGCCCTCATGCTGACGACGCCGCTGCATTCTTCGGCGGAACGCTCGCGAAATTTGCCCACGACGGGTGGAACGTCGTACTGGTCCGCATTACCGACGACTGCAAAGACTCCGTGGGGTCAAATATTGACGACACGATGCGTATCAACACCGAACAACTTCTGGCCGCCGGCGAATGCCTCGGCGTGGACGAGGTTGTCGAACTCAATTACGAATCCGATGCCCTCGCCGACGTTTCCGAAGTAGACCTCCGCGAAAAAATCGTCTATCTTTTCCGAAAATATCGACCCTATACCGTCATCTCCTTCGATCCCTTCGGCATCTACGAAGGCAACATGGATCACATCGTCGTAGCCCAGGCCGTTGAAGAAGCCTACTGGGTGTCTTGCTTCGACTTGCACTACCTGCACCATTTCGATGAGGAGGGCGTTACTCCGTTTTCGGTGTGCGAACGATGGTACTACGGACGGAATCTGCCGGGCGCAAACTATATCGAAGATGTCACTGACTTCATTGACGCTAGCCTCGACGCGCTCTGTGCTCACGATATGATGATGCGCAATCTCGTCAGCCAACTTCGATTGCAAGCCCAGACGTGGGGCAAAATAGTCCCGACTCTGGAAGACGCGCAAGACGGCGATCTCCGCCCCCTGCTCCAGAAATTTCTATACGGTCGTGCGCAGGCCGTAGCGGCGAAAGCGGGTCTCCCGGAAGGACGCTTCGCCGAATCGTTCCGCGTCACACGGTTCGGAGGTTTTGAAGAACTCTTTCAATCCGAAGGTATCCCTATTGACGGTGCGGTCTCAGCGCCAAAACGCAAAATATTCGGCGAGGAGGAGTAATTGAGCTCAGACACCACGAACAGACCGATTACTCGCCTCGAATGTTTCGCTTTCCTTGTCGCCATGATCGGCGTCCAACTCTCTAGCGAACTCTTCGCCCAATGGGGTACGTATTTCTACTCTCCGCCGGCGAACACGGGACGTATCGTCTACGTCGCAATCGGACTCGTCGCTGTCATTTTCATGGCGGGCCGCATCTTCGACATCGTCACCGACTCGCTTATTGGCATTTGGTCCGATCGAGCATCGCACACCCCGGGTAAATTCCGACTAGTCCCCATCCGCGGGCGAAGACGTCCCTTCATCTTTTGGGGCTCGATCCTCATGACCGTCACGGGCATCGCGTTCTGGTATCCTCCGATCGCCGAGACCTCCAGCACTAACCTCGTCTTCGGCACGGTCATCATGTCGCTACACTGGGGTTTCTACACGCTCGCGTACATTCCCATTCTCGCGCTCAGCCTCGATTTCGCGCGCGACGAACAATCCCGAATACGACTCGGCACCTGGATAGCCGTCGGCATGATCCTCGGCATCGTCGGGTCGGCACTACTTCCCGGAGAACTCATCGCGACGCTCGATCCCGCGCGACAAGTCACTGAAGATGGCGTCGAAGAATTCTCAGCCGTGGGTTATCAACGCGTCTCTATGATTTTCGCCGCCATTTCCTTATTCACCTTCCAGTTTTTCATCTTCATCGTCAAAGAGCCCGAAGACAACACGGCGCCGTCCGCGCCACACAAACTTCACCAGGAAATCCTCCTCGCATTTCGCCTCCCCCTATTCCGACGCTACCTCACAATTTTTTTCCTCTTTTACATCGGCATCCTCGCAAACCAACGCGCCACCCCCTACTGGGTACAACTCGGCGTCGGCGGTGACGAAAGTGCAGTTACAACATTGGGCATTCCCTTCCTGATATTCTGTCTCCTCAGCGCACTCGCATGCCCCTTGCTCATCAAACGCTTCTCGCTGAAATCGCTCATGATCATCGCAATCGGTGCGATGGGAGTCGGACTTCCCTTCATGTATCTCGTCGCTATCATCGACGCGGATTTCGCGACAAAAATGAAACTCGCAAGCATTCTCTACGCGCTCAAGGGCGTCGGACTCGGCATGATGTATGTGCTCGCCACGCCGCTCGTTGGGCAAATTGTCGATCAATATGCCAGAGACTTCGGCGAGCGCAAGGAAGCCGTCTTCAACGCCATGCACGCGATGATGGTTAAGTTCGCGCAGGTATTCTCAATCCTTCTCGCAACGCAAACAATGAACCGATTCGGAAATTCCGCAGAAGAACCTACGGGTATATTCCTCGTGGCGCCGATAGCAAGCATTTTCTGTTTCGCTGCGTTCGTTCTCGCGACGCAATACCCTTCAACACAAACGACCAAGAAAGAAAATTAGATACCATGGAAAAATGCTGGAACCTGCCGCTAATTAAATACAGCGCGCTAAACGAAATCGAAGATTCCCGTGACATCACCGTGCTCTACAGCAAAGGCACGTGGGAAGCTGTCGAATCCAAAATCAGTATCACGCCGGGCAAACGTATTGAAGTCACCGAAGCGACCATCAACTACTGGGAATCGCTAACGCCTCAAATTTCCGGCGAAGCCATCTACGCGATCGGCGGAGGTCTCGCGGTCGACGCCGCAAAATACCTCGCCGTCAAGCGCAGTCTCCCCCTCACCTGCATACCGACTGTCATCTCCGTCGACGCATTCCTCACGTGGGCCTCGGGCTATCGAAGCGAGGGATGCGTGAAGTATATCGAGACCAAGCCGCCCGAAGAAGTCATCGTTGATTTCAATATCATCCGCAAAGCGCCCGTCACAATCCGCTCGGCCGGAATCACCGACGTGCTATCGATCGCGACAGGACGATTCGACTGGAAATACGCGCACGAATCTGGGCGCAACCCCGCGAGCATGCAATATGACCCTGCGGTGGACGACATGATCGAATCGATCCTCAACGCCGCAATTGCATGTGCACCTTCCGCTGGGCGCGCTGAAGACGAAGGTCTCAAACGTCTCGTCGAATGCCTCGCTATGGAAGTCCAACTTTGCAACTTCATCGGACACTCCCGACCCGAAGAAGGTAGCGAACACTACTTCGCTTATGCCGCCGAACAAGTCCTCGGAAAAGGACTCCCCCACGGAGACCTCGTCGGACCCGGCATTATGATCGCCGCACGACTTCAAGGCCAGGACACCACAGTCCTCGAAAAAGCCATGAGGGACTGCCACGTACCCCTCAACAAAATACCCGCTGATACCGCGCGCGAAATCCTCCGCACCCTACCCGAATACTGCATAAAACACGATCTCCCCTACGGAATCGCGGACGATCTTAACGAAGACAAAATCATTGATCTCAATCTCGACTTCATCAACGAGGACTAAACATGTCAAGCAAAACCACTCTCCTCTGTGTACTCATCGTCTTCCTAACGATAATGGTCCTAACCCTCTAACCGAGTCCACTTTTTGCTATTGTAAAAGGTCGCAAAATGGCTGCAGGGTCTCCAATGAACATAATTGACCATATCGTATTGGCCACGCCGGATCTCGATGAGGCAATGGAAGCCTTCCATGCGGAGACTGGCGTGATGCCAATCGACGGAGGTCCACACGCCGGCGGGGGCACGCGAAACGCCTTGGTATCTTTCGGCCACGGTGCATATCTTGAAATAATTGCGCCCGATCCGAAGCAATCAATCTCGGGTACAAGAGGAGAGCAATTCGCCCAAATGCCGCGGAGCCGACTACTTCATTGGGCGATTCGTGTCAATGATTTGGGCGGCGTGGCCGACCGCGCAAGAGCTGCGGGTCTTTCTCCCACCGCAGTGATTCCGATGACACGCGATCAACCAGATGGCACAAGACTCAAATGGGAGTTGATGGGAATAGGCGGGCATGAACACGGAGGCTGTGTGCCATTTTTCATCGATTGGCTGAAATCCCTTCACCCATCTGAAGCATCGCCAAACGTAGGAATGCTCAATGTATTACAAATTGACGTTCCGAGTCAGTCTCCACTGTTCAAATTTCTCGATCCCAGACCTCTCGGAGTCACGATGCACGAAGGCGCGGAGGGTATGGCGATCGTTTTCGAATCGTCGAGAGGGCTGATCGAGTGGACCGCGCAGAACCCTGACGGTTTCGGGTTCTAGTAGCACAAATTTGTGGAAAAGATTGACGGATGTGTCTTGGCCGGAAAACAAGGATTTGAGGGTCCAACAATTTATCGTCCATGCACGCAGAAGTGTGTGCTGTCATCTCACTTTGGACAACTTCACTACTTTCAAGTAGGCTAGCTTCTGCATAATTCGAGGGGTAGTACTACACTTTCTGGCTCGATCGGAGTTTCTGAGAACAGGCACTGTAAGTTCCTGATTCAGCGTGTGCTAAAAATGATGGTGTTTCGAAACGCTACGAACAGATTCTCAAAAAAATCTTGGATTGACCATCCACTTTCAGCCGAGCATCACACATTTATCCTCCTTATAAGAACAAGGTGAGTCAGCGTGTCTCTTATAGCTAAAGCTGGCGTACGCGTTCCGGATATCCCGACCATCTCCACGCCATCGATGGACGAGACATGCCCAGCATCATTCCACCTAATGCAGGAGGATGCACCCACAATTCATCCGGCGAAATATCCCCGGAGCGATCCTCAGGGCGGTTAATCGTCACGCCCAGGCCCGAAGCGCTAACTTCGCGTTCAATGGTTAGGAGCACATCACTCTGGACGAAGGCCATGTAGTAGCACGAACCCGTCCTTTCAAAATAACGTCGCATTGTTTGTTTGCCTGGAAACGGCTCGATCACTTCGAAACGGTGTAGTTCATTCGAGTCGAATAACGTCAGCGTCCCGCCGTACTCGAAATGCTCCGAGTCAATAGGAACGAAATTTCCTTGATCCAAGCCAAAGAGATCAGCAATTCGGGACACAACCCCAGACGTGTCTTCGGTCAGCAGCGTCGCCTCATAGAAATATTCTGCATTGCCCACGGCAGGACGTTCTTCATATGACGACAACACCATGCGCCCCTGCGCACCAATAAAGTCGGAGGCATCAAAAAATGCTTGGCCTTGATCCACTACTGCGTTCACGCCCTTTTTTTCGAGTCGGTCAATAACGTCATCGAACTTGTCCGACGTGATGCCTGCTGCAAACAAATGCGCGCGCCCTCTTGACTTAATCGCTTTTTCGACCGGCCCCGGCCCATCGGGTTCCAGAAACTCTACTACGCTCGTACCGATCCGAAACCGGATTCGTTTTGCCCCAAGAGCATTGACCCGACCCTCATCCAGAAATTCAGCCCCAATAAACTTTTGCCAACCGACTGCGGTCTCTCTCGCGTTGGGCGTAGCCAGCTGGATGTGATCTATCGTTTTTAACATTGACATTTCCTCGACAGTGTTGAGTTTCGTATAATACTGAAGGACTTAACATGAATTGAGCGATAACAACATATCACATCTTCCGTATACAAAGAATATCTAGCGATAGACAAAATTGGAGAGTTTGAATGAGTAATGTGATCGAGATTAAGGATGACGGACACGTACGTACGATTCGACTGAATCGGCCCGAAAAAAAGAACGCGTTGTCCAGTGAATTGGCATGGGGCGTGATCGGTGCTATTGACGAGGCAGCGTCGGACGACAACGTATGGGTTATCGCCTTAACCGGATCGGGCGACGCGTTTTGCGCGGGGCTTGACCTTTCTGGATCGGAAGATGCCTCGCCGTTGACGCCGCAGAGTCGTCAGCTCGATGATATCGGTTGGGTAGGACAATTTCTGTTGGCGATTCGTAAGCGTTGCGATAAACCAGTCGTCGGTGGAATTAACGGCGTTGCTGTCGGTGCTGGGCTGGGTCTTGCGATGGCGACCGATGTGCGAATTATTTCGCGTGGCGCCAAGCTTATGGCAGGGTACACACGTATTGGAGGATCGCCGGATGCCGGGCTGACGATTACGTTGCCTCAACTCATGGGGTATGAGTCCGCAATGCGCTTCATGCTCGAAAATCAAATGGTTCAGGGCGAGGAAGCCGTGACCAAGGGTATGGCAGGAGAAGTCGTTGACGACGATCAGCTTGAGACACGGTTGGCTGAATATTGCCAGGAACTGTGCAGTTGGTCTCCTATCACATTTCGCTTGCTTAAGCGAGGTATGGTCAAGGCCCTGGAATCTACCGATATGGAACAGCAGCTTCGATACGAGGTGGCAAATATTCACATCGCTTTTGCGAGCGATGACGCGAAAGAAGCGCGCAAAGCGTTTTTCGAGAAGCGCGATCCAAAATTCATTGGCAAGTGATGGCGTAATGCTATCCCGAGATTGTTTGGCGCCTCGAGGTCTTGGTTCAATACCAAGGTATCGTATTCGGTTGCAAGATTCATCCATTAATGTTATTTTCAATGCATGGTATCGTCAGAGTATGATGATTGAAGCCCTGCAAAACGTTTTAACATCTCACACTAAACTACGCCATGAAAAAAATAGACAAAATGGTCGCTTTAGCCAAATTATTTATTCCTATCTTGACGATCCTATGCACGTTGGGTGATCACCACGTCGCTCAAGCGGCGGAAGAGACTGTTCATGTTCGCGTCGCATCCTACAACGTGGAGTTTGGCAAGAATGCATCTCCAGAAGAAATCGGAGAGATGTTCAAGCCCTATCGCCTGGATATTATCGGTTTCTGTGAAGCTCCAGGCGGTGATTGGACAAACCGAGTCGGCAAAATACTAGGCATGAAACACACCTACGTCGGAGAAATTTCCTCAGCCCACCACAAAGACAAGTACAAGACAATTCTCAGCAGGACACCGCTGAAAGCGACTCAGGAATACTCCTTAAATGGCGGAAAGTCATGGAATCCCGCGTCCGCAGTCCGCGCGGTGACAACCCTTCGTGGAATTACCATCGCCTTCTATTCGCTTCATATCTCGTCTTCTGACGGAAAGATCGGGCACGCAGACCAACTGGTAAAGAATGTTCTGTCCAAAGAGAAGTCAAAACGGTTTATCGTGGTGGGAGACTTCAACAATCAGCCGAGCGATCCGGCCATAGACGCGGTACTTGACACTGGTATGAGAATCACATGGAAAGATCTTGATCTCAACGTCACGCAGCTTAACACCTATAACGCGTTGAAGCCGGAGTACAACGGAGGGGTCATCGATCATATCTTCTACAATACAGCATCCAGTGGGAAGACAACCGACGGCAGCATTATTGAACTGGAGAAACCCCTCTCAGATCACAAGCCCATTTGGGCAGAAATTGCTTTCCCAATCGATGCTGTTCCCTAAGCGATAATATTGCTGTCGTTCGCATTTATTCGTTCGCCGACCGGCACGCCAATAATTTCGCAATGGCCAACGGGAAAGGAGAATGATTGCACCTTTCCCCCATACGTGGTAGTATCTGAGACTGTATTTGTCGATTTCTGGTCCAATACTATAGTCGGTAGACTCTCAACTATCGCATTCAGGAGGTATCAAAATGAAAATTCATCTTTATGCGTTCGGCCTATTGTTGTTGTGTTCTTGGGTCGGCACGTCTTACGCAGCGGATCCTTCCGGCACGTGGCGCTGGGAGCATGAGGACCTGGAAGGTTCGGGGGAGATGGTCCCCGATGTCCTCGATATCACCGTCGAAAACAATACAGTAAGCGGTACGTATATGACTCCGGATGCAGAATTGCCTGTCGAAAATGCCTCCATCGACGGCGATACGCTTCATTTTGAATTGAATATCGATACCCCTGATGGGAATCTCAACCTCGCCTGGACAGGAACAATCAGCGGCGACGATGTCACCGGTACGATTAAGTTTGGCGATTTCGGTGAATTTCCGTGGGAGGCGAAACGCGATGCCGTGGCCAACGCTCTAGGGACCTGGCGATGGGAGCATGACGACCCGACTACCGGAGGGACCATCAAGGACGTACTCACTATCAGGTCCGCAGACGGTGAGGTTGGCGGCACCTACAAGATGGGCGACGTTTCGTATGAAGTGAAGAACGGCAAGCTCGACGGAAACACCTTGTCATGGGAATTTGAATTGGACGCGGACGGGCAACTCCTCAACATCCGGTTTTCGGGAGTAATTAGCGGTGATGAAGTTACCGGCACAGTGAATCTCGACCAGTTCGGCGAATTTCCCTGGGCAGGTACGCGTGACCCGGCGGGGGACGAGTGGATCCTCACTCTGTCGTTGCCTGATGGCAGTGAGCGTACCGACCGAATGATGCTTAGCGAGATCGATGGTCAATATAGCGGCACCTACCATGCCGATGGCATTGACGTGAATCTTGAGGACTTTACAGTCGACGACACGGGGTCGTTCAGTTTCACAGTTAATGTTCCTGAAATCGGCCTCACGTCGGAATTCAGCGGTACTTCCGACGGTGACAACGCCACCGGCGTAATCGAATTCGATGCCGGAGGCCAGAGCGGTGAAGTTGCCTTCACCGCAAAAAGGACCGTTGACTAGTCCCGTATGGTCAAAAAACTCAGCCGAACTCTTTGTACCCTGTGAATAAAGAGTATATACGTTTGTGAGCGGTGAATCTCGATTTGGTCGGGGCGAGAGGATTTGAACCTCCGACCTCTACTCCCCCAGTGTAGCGCCGTGCCACAACCCAAGAAGGCAATATCTTATCGGTGAAACCAATTGAGAAACAAGAAATTGTGTGGCTTGACGTCTTGGCAGAAAACCAAGGAGTCGAGGGTTCATCTGACCCGAATTGATACGATGCAAGCCCGTGCCATCAACGCCGTTACGAAGATTTCGGTAAACTCACATTGCTCTAGTGTGCAATTATCAAGGTGTAGTACTACACTTTTTGCAACTTAACACCTTCATACGAATTAATCGCAGTAAATTATACGATTGAAATGTCTTGCCCCAAAAACGCATATACTCTCTAGTTCAGCGTACGAAGAGGTAGGTTGAACTTATTTAAACATTAAGAACATTGGCAAGCGAGCAACAACGTAAGTAACCTCCGAGAGGAACAATCCATGTATAGAAGCACTCTGCGTAGAATAGTTTGTAGTGCCACACTGATTACGGTACTCGGAGTCCAATTAATGACATCCGCGCAGAATGTTCGAGCGACGATTGAAATTGACATCGACGTGAAACCGATCACCTACGACCCCATGATTTTCGGTGGATTCATCGAACATTTTCATCGCCAGATATATGGCGGAATCTTCGAACCAGGTTCTCCTCTATCGGACGAGCGAGGATTTCGTCTTGACGTAATTGATGCGCTGAAAGAATTGAAGATGCCCATCGTGCGGTGGCCGGGCGGCTGCTTTGCTAGTTCGTATCATTGGCTAGACGCCGTAGGGCCGGAACGTACTCCCGCATTCGACAAGGCATGGAAAGTCGAAGACCCGAACACCTTTGGTACAGACGAATTTGTTCAGTGGTGTCGAGAGATAGGTGCCGAACCCTACATTTGCGTAAACGCAGGGACCGGCACACTTGAAGAAATGAGCGACTGGGTTGAATACTGCAATCAGACCGTCGGGAAATGGGCCGCTTTACGAAAGGCGAATGGTTTCGAGGAACCCTACAACGTCAAGTACTGGTCTATTGGAAATGAAAACTGGGGCGATCACGAGCCCGTAACGCGCACAAAAGAAGAGTGGCCTTTGTTGGTACGTGAAGGCGGCCAGCTCATGCTCGCGGCGGATCCATCGATTCGCCTTTTTGCACCTGTACTGAATGACTCCACCTGGGCAATGCCAACGCTGGATGTCGCCGGGCAGTGGCTGAACTACGTATCCATTCACGGATACTGGGACGCCTTATGGTTCGACCCGAAACCATCCGACTATTTGACCGCTATGTCTTGGGTTCACAAACCAGAGAATCAGATAGTCGAAATGAAGGGCATTCTAAAAGAGTCCGGAAAGCGCCACATTAATATTGCCTTCGACGAATGGAATCTTCGCTCCTGGCATCATCCGTTTGCACCGGCTGGACGTACATCGCAAGCAAACATAGCGGCTCGGGACGTACACGACGAAAACGATGCCTATACGATGGCCGACGCCCTGTTCTCCGCAAGTTTCTTCAATGGATGTCTGCGCAACGCTGATGTCGTGACGATGGCAAACATCGCCACAACATCAGCGTTGCGCAGACATC
>DTSJ01000105.1 GCA_012965445.1 Candidatus Hydrogenedentota bacterium | reverse complement strand
GGCCGCATCGTAGGCCGGTTTGAAGACGGAGTCGCTACTCGTCAGCCGCCGCTTCTTCAGTCGCTTCCTGCAGGCATGGCTCCGTAGCCAAAGACAGTCAACGAATTTCACGCGATCAAGCACTTTCAGCACGCGTCCTTCAGGGGCGCGTGTGTTTTTTGTGAATACTGGAAAGTTCTTTTGGTATAGTGAGAGTGTTACCGTAAACGGAAGGCTGCAACGCATGCTTCGAAGCCCGTCGCAAGGTTATATACTGGTTCTTTTGGCCATGGTCTGCTCGGCCTGTTCAACTGTTCCTGTGACCGGACGGCGCAGCATGGCTTTCATTCCTCAGTCCCAGCTCAGCAAGATTAGCCTGGACAGCTACAGGGCGCTGCTGGAGGAATCGGAACTGTCGACGGACCCGAATCAGCTCGCCTACGTAGGGCGGGTCGGCGAACGACTGGCCGGTGCCACGCACGCGTACCTCGAAGCGAACGGCTATTCCACCGCTGGGTACGTCTGGGAATTTAACGTAATCAAGGAAGATGATACTATCAATGCCTTTGCGATGCCCGGCGGAAAGATCGCGGTCTATACGGGTATCCTGCCGATAACCCAATCGGACGCCGGACTCGCGGTCGTCATGAGCCACGAAATTGCGCACGTGCTCGCTCGCCATGGAAACGAACGCATGACACAGGGCTTGATTGCCCAACTCGGCGGGCAAGCCTTGTCCGCGGCCCTAAGCAGTCAGCCAGAGCGAACGAATCAACTATTCATGACCTCATACGGCGCGGTAGCGAACGTAGGTGTCATGCTTCCGTTCAGCCGTTTACACGAAAGTGAAGCCGACCACATCGGGATGATTCTGATGGCTATTGGAGGGTATAATCCCCAGGAGTCGATCGCGTTTTGGCAGCGAATGGATGCACAGAGCGGCGGGGGCAAGCGTCCTCCGCAACTGCTTTCCACCCATCCCGAACCGGGAAAACGAGCGGAACGCCTGAATGAACACATGAGTGAAGCAATGACCGTATACAACAGACAAATGCAGAAGATTCAATAGAAAGGGAAACCTATGAAACGCACGATTGTCCTCACGCTTATGCTGAGTGCCGCATTTATCGCGACACCTGCGCACGCCCAACTCACGGAAGAACCACATTTCCATCACACCCACCTGAACGTCGTCGATGTCGACAAATCCATCGCCTATTATCAGCAGATGTTCGGGACGCCCAAGGTAAAGTTTCGAGATGTCGCCGATGCGGTATTGACTGATCGGTCGTTTTTCCTGTTCAACAAAGTAGATAAGCCCGCCCCCTGGGAAATGATCAGCGGCATTTATCACCTCGGATGGGGCGGCGTGAACGGCCCCAGCGAGTTTGAATGGCGGGACAAGCTCGGTATGAAATGGCAAACGGGCCTGAATTCGCTGGGCGAAAACTATTACATGTACGCTTACGGCCCGGATAATGAAGTCGTCGAAGTATGGACTGGATTCCGTCACAACCGTTTCGGTCACATCCATCTGTTTACGGACGACGTGAAAGTCGCGACCGAGTGGTACGTGAAAAATCTCGGCGTGAAAGGCCCCGGCCGAATTGCTCCGAAGCCGCCGAAAGCGCCGCCGGAGTTCACGAACGGACTCGCGACGAATCCTGGAGGCGTGTTTCGCTATCTGTGGACCAGTGCCGTGAGTACGAACAATGATGTGACCATCAATATTTTCGCCAAGCCCAGCGAAGACACGGTCAACTGGTGGTCCGATCCTCCGGTCGGCGAACTTGTCCAGAGCGACGGACGCGTCGTTGATCACATCGCCTTTTCGTATCGGGACATCGATCCGGTGTTCGAACACATGAAAAAGAACGGTGTCGAGATCGTCAAGCCCATTCGCCATGATGAGTCTCTCAACATGAGATCGTTTTTCGTACGCGGACCGGACAAGGTACTCATCGAAATTGTCGAAGCGCTGCCGCTTCCGGGTGGTGTTTGGGAAGCAAAGGACTAATTCAGAAAGTCATTCAAAAGTAAAACCATGCTGTTTTCGCTCAATAAAGAGAACGATACCGAAATTCTTGCTGACATGATTCCGATGATGGAAGAACTCATCAAGCCCATGCGATTTCTCTCCGATCTCGGCGCAGTCTGGGACGATTTGTCCTCAGAACGCGCCGAGATCGAGGCATCGCGCGTGTATCGTGAACGCGCTCACGAGCGCCTTGTGAAAGACAGCGTGAATCAGCTCACAAAAATGACGGAACTGTTAAAAAAGCTTCAAATACCGCAATTTGCGTCTGGAGATGCAGCATTTCTTGAGCGATTGGCGATCTCAGGAACCTGATCGGGTCAAGGTGTTACAGGGGTTAATCCGAAAAAACTGCGAGTTGTAAACTACCAAATCTGTTTACGCAGCAGCTCGATTTCCGTGCGTAGCCGCTGACTTTCCCGAAGTACTTCAACTTTCTGTTCAAGCGCGTCCGGTAGTTCTTCGTGTACACATCGCTCTTCGCTTGCCGTGGAATGACCTAGAGCACTTTAATCAATTATAGCGCCTGTTTTTGAGTCCCTCCACCAGATCTACAACAACCCGATCCTACCTTCCACCTCCGTGTCCGTGTACCACGGCGACTCAAGCAGTTCGCAGTTTTCGGTTTCTTCCTTCGTGCTCTTCGTGTCCTTTGTGGTGAATTCCCCTCAGGAGCGCGAGACCGATGTTAAGTGTATAGAGGGGTTGATCACATGATACGATACCCCTTCGTAGCGAGTCCCCTGGCACCTGCAACCACGGAGTAATAAATGCCCCCTCCAGTACCGCACCGAGCAGGACTCACAGCTCCCGCCAAGCCCCAACGTAGTAAACAAGATACCCAATATGCGCGACTCCGCCCCTATCTCGAAAAATGGGGTACCCAGTCCCTCGCATATTCCTGCTTCCAGCCTGATCTCCACTTCTTCGTGCAGCCCAAAATCGGCCTCCTGCCCTATCGCACCTCGATGGGAACTACTCTCGCCCTCGGTAATCCGCTCTGCGCACCCGAACACGAGGAAGCCTTCCTGAAAGCATTTCTCGATAAACATCCGCGCTCCCTATTCGCTCAGGTCGAAGGCACCACAGCTGCAACACTCCGATCACTAGGCCTCCACGTCACGCCCATGGGTACCGACGCGCTCATCGACATCCCCTCCTTCACCCTCCACGGAAAAGCCAAACGCGATCTCCGCCACTATCAGAACAGATCCCAAGAAGCCCAAACCGACATTCAGGAAGCATACGACACCCCCGCACTGAGATTCGAACTCCACCAAATATCAAAAGCATGGATGCAGTCCAAAAAAGTATCAACCCGAGAACTCTCGTTCCTGATTCGACCACTGGCAGAACACCCGGAGCGAGCCACGCGCATCTTCACCGCATCCCGTGCATCCCAGACACTCGGCTTCGTACTCTTCGACCCCATTTTCAATCAAGGCTCCTGCACCGGCTACACCGCAAGCATCCTCCGCGAACTGCCCCACGCCCCGGAAGGCACACTCGACAGCATAATCCTTCACGCAATCGAACGATTCAAAGATGAAGGTCGGCGGACGCTGAGCCTCGGCGTAATGCCAATGTACGACATGAAAAATTCAGCACGAATCCACGGCTCCGGCGCACGCCCCCTCTTCCACTTCTGCGGCGCACTCTATCGCTCCCCCTGGCAGCCAATCTGCAACCTTCGCGGCCTCTCCTTCCACAAATCCCGATACCGCCCGGAGACCCCACCCGTCTTCATCGCCACGACCTCTCCCATCGGCCTGCTGCAAATGGCCGCGCTTACCCGCACCTGCGGACTGCTACCCTGATTCTCGATTTTCCCGGCGATCAATCGACAATTTTACCGCCGCGGGAAGCATCGTGACCGACGTCAAAAAACAAAGCGGAATCCCGACCAGCATAAAATGGGCGATACTCTCCAGCCCCGAATGAGAAGTAAACAGCAGCGCCGTAAATGAGACACACGTCGTACTCGTCGTCAAAAAAATCGGCCGTCCAACACCCATCACGGCCTCATGCAATTCCTCAACAGTTGGCGATTTATATCGGCGTATCCGTTCGACAATATGAATCCCGTCATCCACGCCCAAACCCAGAATCACCGGAACAACAACAATCGTCATAATGCTGAACTGCATATCAAACCAGAAGTAGAAACCAAACGTGACCGATGTCGCAACCACAACGGGCAGCAGCGCCAACAGGACAGTGCGCCAATCACGAAACACCACAATCAACACCAGCGTCACCATCACAAACACCATCGGCATCATATAGGGTACATACTTCACCATCCCCATCGTCGCCAGCCGCACAACAATCGGCACGCCGGTCGCCGTTGGGGCCACCGACCGGATCTTCCTGATTTCCTCGTCCAGCACCTTCGAATCCAGTGAATCCTCCTCCGGCGCGATACTCAGAGCCAGCGATCCGTCCGCACTCACAATCCCCGCGGTAATCCATTCCGGCAAAGTCTCCAAAGCAATCGGCCCCGCCTCGAGCGCCCGCCGTAGCCGCTCATAAAGCGGATCAGCCTTCCCGCCAGAACCTGCAGGATAAT
>DTSJ01000104.1 GCA_012965445.1 Candidatus Hydrogenedentota bacterium | reverse complement strand
GCTATCCGGATTGTCAGCGCATTGCCTGTTCCGATTAACTGGCACCTGCGCGGCGAAGAAGTTGAGTATATTATTAAGGATTCCGGCGCCAAAGCCCTGGTTATTCATTCGGATCTGTACGATGAGCTCAAGGATCATGTGCCGGAGGGCGTTCATGTCATTGAAGTTGAAACACCTGAGATACTGATCGAGAGCTATGGAATCGACCGTGACCAATGCCCCGTGCATGCGGAATCGAAGAACTGGTATCCGTGGCTGGCTGAACAAGAACCCTGGACGGATGATCCTGTGGCGCAGACGGCGAGCATGATCTATACCTCCGGGACGACGGGGCGGCCAAAAGGGGTACGGCGCGAGGCCTCGACTCCAGAACAGTACGAGAAACAGGTTATGGTAGTGGCGGAGGTCTTTGGTCTGGTGCCAGGGTCGCGGACGATTATTCCTGCGCCGTTGTATCATGCCGCGCCGAACGGGTACGCCATATTTGCGCTCCAGCTTGAGGCCTTCATCGTCATCATGCCGCGCTTCGACGCTGAGGAATTTCTGAGGCTTATTCAGGACTACAAGATTACGCGGATTCAAATGGTTCCGACGATGTTTGTACGGCTGCTAAAAATGCCGTGCGAAATATGTGAGAAGTACGATCTCTCTTCACTGGAATACATTATTCATGCGGCGGCACCCTGTCCTCCGCAGGTGAAAAAGGATATGATTGAATGGTGGGGGCCGATTATATGGGAATATTACGGCAGCACAGAGATGAGCGCAGTGACTATTTGTTCACCGGAAGGCGCGCTGAAGTATCCGGGTACGGTGGGTACGGTGATCGAAGAGGCGACGGTCAAAATCCTCGACGATAACGGGAAGGAAGTGGCTGCCAACGAGATCGGGGAAGTTTATGGAATGCTCCACACGAATTCGGAGTTTACCTATCAGAACGACGACGACAAACGGCGCGGGATTGATATCGACGGACTCATCACCTGCGGCGATATCGGATATATGAACGAGGAAGGTTATTTGTTCCTGTGCGACCGTGCGTCGAACATGATTATCTCCGGCGGCGCGAATATTTATCCTGCGGAGATAGAGTCCGTGCTCATCGAAATGGACGGCCTGCATGACTGCGCTGTGTTCGGTATACCTTGCGATGATTTCGGGGAAAAAGTTGCGGCCATCATCGAGCCGGAAGCGGAAGTCGAACTGACCGCCGAGGCCGTCACTGCGTTCCTAACGGATCGGATTGCGGGATACAAGCTGCCCAGGCATATCGAGTTTAGAAACGATTTGCCGCGCGAGGATTCTGGAAAACTGTTTAAACGACTGCTAAAAGAACCGTTCTGGAAAGAGAGCGGACGAAGCATTTAGAAACAACGACTGATCAAGGAGTACGAGTAATGGATCTGAATTTTACGGTAGAGGAAGAAGAATTCCGCGAGGAAGTTCGCGAGTGGATTGGGGAGAATGTTCCGAAGGTGTTCAAATTGGGGCGCGGAAGGAATACGCGTGCTGACCGGGACCTTTGGTACGGACGGCTGGCTGAGAAGGGATGGCTTTGTCATTCATGGCCTGAGGACGCCGGTGGTCCGGGCTGGAGTCTGGCTAAACAATTCATTTTTAAGGACGAAGCGAGCAAATCCGGCGCGCCTCATGGTGACATGGGCGTGACGATGATTGGGCCGCTGCTCATTCAATACGGGACGCCTGAACAGAAGGAACGATATCTGCCCAAAATTACCGCTGCCGAAGAGATGTGGTGTCAGGGCTACTCCGAGCCGAATGCCGGTTCCGACCTTGCGAATTTGGCGCTCAGGGCGGTACGTGACGGAGATCATTATGTGCTGGACGGGCAGAAAACCTGGACAAGTTCCGCGTCTGAGAGCGATATGATTTTCATTCTGACACGTACCGATTCTACGCTCGACAAGAAGCAAAACGGGATTACCTTCATGGTGGCTTCGATGGATACTCCTGGTATTGAGACACGTCCCATTAGACAGCTCACCGATGAGGAGCATTTTTGCGAGACGTTTTTTACTGAAGCCCGTGTGCCAGTCGAAAATGTGATCGGTAAAGTGGACCAGGGCTGGACGCTTGCGAAACAACTGCTCATGCACGAGCGCGTATCGATTGGGTCTGCAGACGGTTATCGCGATACGCTGGACAAGGTGGCAACGCTTGCACGGACGGTGGAACTCAATGGTAAACCCGCTATTGAGAATGACCATATCCGCCAGCGGCTGGCAAAATTGTATATTGACCTGGATGCCCTTCGGGCGATCGGGCTCCGGGGCCTTACTCAGGCGCTACGCGGGAGTCCTCCGGGGACTGAATCAAGCATCAACAAACTGTACGGCAGTGAAATTCTGCAGGCTACAACGGATCTTGCTCAGGAGATTCAAGGGCCGGTGGCGAAACTGTGGGGCGAGGACGCCATGGGAGATACTGAGAACCCATGGTCGAAATCCGCGGCGGGAAGCCGGGCCTTCACGATATTCAGCGGCACCTCCGAAATACAGCGCAACATCATCTCCGAACGCGTCCTGGGCATGCCCAGAGGCTAAACGACACTTCGATAAAGGATAGAACCATGAATTTTGGATTTTCAGAAGACCAGATTATGATAGCGAACAGTGCGAAGGGTTTCGTGGCGAACGAGTCCGACCTTGACCGTATCCGTGGATATCGCGAAACAGACGAGTATTATTCCGAAGAACTCTACGCTAAAATGGCTGAGAACGGCTGGATTGGCGCGGTGATCCCTGAAGAATACGGGGGAGTAGACCTCGGATATGTCGATCTCATCTGCATTATGGAAGCCTTCGGCGTGGGGCTTATGCCTGAGCCGATTTTATCCAGCCAAATACTGGGCGGGAACACGATTCTGCAAGCCGGGACTGAGGAACAGATGCAGGAATGGCTGCCGAAGATATCCGAAGGCGCTGCTAAACTCACGCTGGCCTGTTACGAATTGGCTGGTCGCTACAACCTGACTCATGTTGAAACGACTGCATCTCCGAACGACGACGGTTACTTGTTGAAAGGAACGAAGGCGATGGTGACCGACGCGAGCAGCGCTGACCGAATCATAGTCTCTGCGCGTACATCCGGCGATACAGATTCTGCGGATGGTATTTCGCTTTTTCTTGTTGACCCGTTGGCATCCGGCGTATCGCTTGACGAGGTGAATACCATGGATCACCAGTCCTACTCGACGCTTACGTTGGATAACGCGACTGGCGAACTGCTCGGAAGTGCTGGTGGTGCTCTCAGCGCTATCGAAGATTCCGTCGACAAAATCAATGTCGGTCTGTGCGCGGAGATGGTCGGCGGAATGGCCGAGTCCCTTCGATTGACTGTTGAGTATACACAGGAACGCGTTCAGTTTGATCGCGTGATCGGTTCATTCCAGGCCGTTAAGCATAAAGCGGCTGATATGTACTTGAAGCTCGAAGCGGCCCGTTCCAATATGTATCTGGCCGCGATGGCAATCGACAATGATTTGCCGGAAACCCGCAAGGCCGTTTCTTCCGCTAAGGCGATGTGTTCGGACAATTACAACGCCGTGGCGAAGGAAGCGATTCAACTGCACGGCGGCATCGGGTATACGGATGAGCATGTCATGCACTTTTATTATAAACGTGCGCAGGCTGTGGGAACGACCTTTGGCGATGCGATGTATCATCGGGAACGGTATATGGTGGAGATGGCCAAGCTGGCGGATGCGCCCGTGCCTGCCGGAGTCTAATCACATAAGCGACGATGGAAGAACCTGGTCCATGTCAAGATGTTGTTGCATAGCAATAGCCCTGGCGATACTTATATCGTCGTCAGCCTCGGTTGCTCAATCCGACAGGGATACGCCCGTCGCCGATACGCCTACCCGTGCTCAGGCCGATGACGGACGCTACATTTCCTGGCGTGAACACATCATCGATGACACGCGACTTGCTGAAATTTCGATCAGCGGCAGTGACGGTCTTGCGATGGCGGATTTGGACGGCGACGGTTTTCTCGACATTATATCCGTCCATGAATCCGACACCACTTATGACGGAGTAGCGGACGGGCATGTGCGGGTGGCCTACGGTTCGGCAGATCCGGATAGGTGGACACTGCGTACGCTTGCCGAGGGCGAGGAGGCAGGCGCGGCGGAGGACGTTTCGATTGGGGACGTGAATAACGATGGTCATCTCGACGTGATTATCGCTTGCGAACTCTCGCATCTTATCTACCTTCAGAATCCCGGCGAGAACATCCGCGACGCAAAGTGGGGGAGAGCGATTCCGACGATCACGAAAGACCGTGGATCGTATATACGCGTGTTCCTTGCAGATTTCGATGGAGACGGACAGCTCGAGGCCGTCTCGCCGAACAAGGGCGCGCAGAATCCGGCCGGGGAAACGCCTCCAAAACCTATTTCGATTTACCATCCCCCGGATGATCCGCTCGATGCTTCGGCATGGACGGAAACCGTGCTCGGAACCTATGGAGTCCCGCAGAATTCTGAGCCCGTGGATCTGGACGGGGACGGCGATCTGGATATTGTGTGCGGCATACGTGCTGAGAGCCGACTCGTGTGGTTTG
>DTSJ01000103.1 GCA_012965445.1 Candidatus Hydrogenedentota bacterium | reverse complement strand
GGCCACCTGAGAATCCTCGTCGAAGCCTATATTTTTTACGAGGCTGCCGTCTATTGCCGAGAAAACATGCAGTGCTGCTGCACAACTTCCGAACACGATTACACCGTCTTTGATAGACGGCGATCCATCGCAGCGATCAATTCCTTCCGTCTTCCAGAGGGCCTTACCGGTCTGAAGATCGACGCTGTGCAGTATGCCTTCACCTTGGTCAATCATGAAAACGGTTTCATCACCGGGGGCGTCTGAGGGGTCGTACATGTTGATCGTACCCAGTACCGCGCCGCCTATATCATAGGTCCACTTTTGTTCGCCGCTTGCCGTATCAAAAGCATATACGAGGCCGCGGATCGAGCCCACAAGTACGGTATCGCCGAAACACGAAATCGGAGCGTCAAAGCGTTCGACTCTCGGCCGACCATCGCGATACGGCTTTTGAAAAAAATGATCGGACCAGATTTTCTTGCCGTTGAAGTCAAGCGCGAATACGCCGCCTTTGAGTGTGCTGAAGAATAATCGGCCTTCGCTGGACACAGGCGCGTAGTACACCGCGGCATCCGCCTGGAAACGCCACAATAGTTCCGGCGCGTCAGGAAGTGCAGCCTCTACGACTCCTGCAAGAGCCGGGCCGCCGTGATACGTGGACCAGTCGCCGCCAGCGGACAGGTATTCGGAATCGCTGGAGATGACAGGAATACTTTTTACCGAAGTCGATTCGGAAGTCTGCGCATCGTCGCGGTTCAGGACAGGCCAGATTTCCAGCCCAATCCATATGATCGCGATGACCCCTACAGCTAAAAAAGGTCCCGGAATTTTTTTTCTCGGCTCTTTGCTCATACCAGTGTCTCATATACACGGACGACATCATCCGCCATGCGGTCTACTCCGTATTGTTCGTTCACAACATCGCGCCCTTGTTGACCCATCGCGCGAGCGCGATCCGGGTCAAGTAAAAGAGACTCTAACGCATTGACCAGGCCATCGGGATCGTTGACGTCGTAGATCAGACCGCCTCCGGTAGCATTGACGACTTCCGGATAGCCGCCGGTATCGGGTTGCACAACAGGTACTCCGGCTGCGAGTGCTTCGGCAATAAACATACCGAACGATTCGCCGCGCGGAGAGGGAACGGACAGCAAAGAAATCGTCTGCATGAAATCCCTGCGGTGATCGGGTTCGAAACCTTCTAAAAATTCCGCGTCCGCATCCACGCCAGCGGTTACAAGTTTCTTCTTCAGGCTGTTGACATAGGTCACGTCCGGCCCCATCTGCCCACCGGTGACACGTAGCTTAAGTACAGCAAGCTCCGGGTTTTTTTTGAGCGCGATGAACGCGTCGACAAGCAGGCCTAGCCCCAGGGACTCGGTCATTTTCGAAAGATAGCCGAGTACGGGAGGATCAAAAGAGACTGGCGGCGATTCACGATCACTGAGATCGATTCCAAGCGGCACCACATGCATCTTCTCCGGCGGAATTGACATGCGCTCCGTCGTTTCCTGGGCATACCAGTCGCTCACAGAAATAAACGCGTCTACATCGTCCGCGTGGGAGGCCATCACGTCCCAGCACTGCTGCTCGTAATCACCCTCCATATCCACGAGCCAGGTTTGCTCGTCCTGAAGACTGCACACAATAGGGACGCCGACCGCACGCTTGAGGTCTCCGGCCAGCCCAAGAAGGAGAGCATTGGAGATGTGAATAATATCCGGTTTCTCGTGATCGACCAGCCATTCAACGAGGCGGGCAAGTTCCTTCTTCTGATTTCCATCTCCGCCTTTAAGCATGGAGAGCGTGATTGGACCCAGGGAAGACGCTTCTGTGGTGGCTTCGCGGGCCGCAGCTATTCGCAGCATCCAGTGAGAATCGAAAAGTTTGTCGAGCCACCGCGGTGTCTTGCGAAAAAATCCAAATTGCTGCTGAAGGTACACATTTATACCTCCGAAAAACACCGGCACGTCGCCGCTGATCTCGTACGAGTCGATTAGAATCGGGAGGTACATCGGTACCATGATAATATCCTGGCCCTGCTTGCGAAGTGCATGCACGAGTGCGCAGTCGCGCATACAATTCTGACAATAAAACGTCCCGCCTGCCCCGGGATCGATATGGACTACTTTCATCTAAATTCGTCTTTCTTGGGTTCCAGTCGTGGGCATTCCAGACTCGCCTCATGCGGATACACCACATCGGCCTTCTCATAGGCAATGATACCCGCTAGGGGTTTCGCAGATCCAAACACTTCATTTCGCTCTGGCTTCGCAATACAAGTTTACCGTCCGAAAACGCCATCGGAGCCCACATCTTGGTGCCGTCGAGTATCTGCGCACGAGCAAGCTCCTTGTAGCCGTCAGGCGATGGCTCAATGAGATGCAGACTGCCCTTTCTCCCTTCCAGGTTCAGAATCAGTCCGTCAACGCTGATCAGATTCCCGAAATCGAACCTCGGCAGTCCCTTCGTGTCCTTTGTACGCCAATTCAGCGTACCATCCAGCGCAAGGCACGCCATCCCGTGTTTCTCGCCGTTGGAGTTGCTGTTGCCATACAGCACTCCGTCAATCAGCAAGGGCTGATGAATCTGACTCCCGAACTCCATGGTCGAAAATAATTCCTTGGTATCGAAGCCCTCTCCAGTCTTGATCACCTCAAACAAAGTCGATCCCGCGCCGTATCCGCCAGTGATAAAGACACGGTTGTCGTCCAGGATTGTCGGAAAGGGAATCGGAATTCGGCAGACCCAGTCAGAATATTTCCAAAGCACTGATCCGTCTTCGAGAGATACACCGAAAACGGTGCCGGGCTCCCGTCTGCCCGCAGGATTAAACATGACGACTTGATCGACACCGTGCAGGGTCGTAACAACCGGCGATACGTAACCCAGGCCCGCAATTCCCGGACTCGACCAGACCAGCTCGCCATTGTGTCGATTGAATGCAGCAACCGCTGACGTGGATGATTGAGGGGCGACGATCACGAGGTCCTTGTAGACGGACGGTGCCTGCGAAACGCCCCAGTTCGGAATGCCGCGCATCGAGAACTTATCGACCAGGTTGTGGTTCCAAACCGGTCTATGGGTCTTCCGGTCGATGCAATACAAATTGCCCATCACCCCTACCGTATACACATATTTTTCCGTCACCATCGGTGTCGTACGGGACCCCGGATAAGAGACTTTACGAGGCGCTTCATACGCGTAGCGCCAAAGTTCCTCGCCCGTATCCAACGAGAAGCACCGTAGAATATCCTGCACCCCGCTTTCACGATCCAGAATGTACACTTCGCCGTCGCGAATTGACGCGCTTCCAAAGCCTTCCCCGACGGATGCTGACCAAATTTCCCTGGGACCGCCTTCCGGCCAGGATCGAGCAATTCCCGCCTCAGGCGAAAATCCGTTGCGAGCAGGCCCCTGGAACTGAGGCCAATCGGCACTGGCAATGCCTGTGATCGCGACCACGATCATGAAAATACCGCTTGCAGTCGAATTTGTTGTTCGCAAATAGTGTTGCATTATGCGATCCTCATACGTGTTTTATACGAAGGTTGACCTTGGGTGTAAGACCTTGATTCAATGGTCTTTAAGTATGCCTTTTTGATGCAATACATTAAAGTACGTCAGTGCCTTTATAAGTGTCATGAATCCGTAGACAGAGGAGTTTGAAATGCCCCGTTTCCCAAGAATACAACAAGGTCTTGCTTCCCTTTTATTCCTCGCCGCGACTGCGCAGACGGCATGCGCCGGTGACTGGCCTCAATGGCGAGGCCCCGACCTGAACGGCACTTCGGATGAGAAGAATACGCCTGCTTCGGTCGACCCTCAGAAGGATGTACTCTGGTCGGTGAATATGCCCGGCGAAAGCTCCGCCACGCCGGTCGTTGTGGGCAATCGCATATTCGTCGCCTCGAATGGGCCGGAATTGGAAAAACTCTTTGGCATCTGTATTGATCGCGATACAGGCGAAGTGCTGTGGCAAAAACAACTTGCCGAAGCCACCGGCCCGATTCCGCGCAACACAATGGCGTCGTGTTCGCCCGTAGCGGATGAGAATCTCGTGTATTTCGTGTTCGGCACGGGTCAAGTGACGGCTCTGGATCACGACGGCAACGAAGTCTGGTCGCGCAACATAAAGGAACTCGGACCGATCGCTCTCCAGTTTGGATACAGTTCGAGTCCGCTACTGTATAAGAATCGATTGTATTTTCCAATCCTGCGAGGGCAATGGCGCTCGGAAATTCCACACGACTCCTATACAGATGAAGATTCATATTTGCTGTGCCTCGACGCTAAGACCGGGGACGTGGTCTATCACGTACATCGACCGAATGATGCCGTCGGCGAATCCCATGACTCCTACACCACCGCGGTTCCCTATGAGGCTGGCGAAAAGCCCGTCATTGTCCTGCAGGGGGGCGACTGCACCACTGGACACGATGCCGATACAGGTGAGGAACTATGGCGGTTCACAGACAACCCCAGAAAACAGGCTCATTGGCGTCTGATACCGACACCCGTTGTTGCCGATGAGATGATTTTTAATGCGCAGCCTCGCGGAGGACTGGCCTACGCTTTCAATCCGAATGTGAAGACACAAAAGGATGTGCCTTCGGCCGCGTGGGTCTATGATCAGCGCACCACCGATGTCCCCACACCCGCGTATTACGAAGGATACCTGTACGTACTCAACGGTGTACGGAAAGTCGTGTCCTGTTTCGATCCGAAAACGGGCGAAGAACTGTGGGTCGGGGATCTGCCGGATAACAAACGCTTTTGGTCGTCGCCCGTAGTCGCCGATGGAAAGATCTATATGGTGGACGAGGATGGTGGTGTAGTAGTCGCAACAGCGGACAAGAAGTTCAAGATCCTTTCAAGCGGATCGTTCGGTGGCCGTCCATGCAAATCCTCTCCCGTCATAGCCGGAGGCAAGCTGTTTATTCGCACATCCGAAAAACTGTTCTGCATCGGATCGTAGTACTTCGGAAGATCAACAGCAGCCCGTCTCACCTGGCTGACAGCAAAGCGCCGAACCTTCGACAGTAGTACAACATGCGCCCGATGTACAACAGGCCACCTGAAGCGGAACTCCGTCCACGAAGCTGATTACCGCGCGCGTCGTAGTGCGCCACTCGCCTCCGATTTGCCGACCGGGTAACTCTTCGCCTTCAAGAAGCCCCTCCACCGTTTCGGGTGAGACCTTAAGGAATTTCGCAGCATCATCCAGTGTTAATACTGTGTCCGTCATGGTGTTCATTCTATTGCCTCCAAGTCTCTCCATTCTAACACGAATACTTGATGTCGTTATCAATTGGATAAACATTGCCATGATACTTTTTATTCGGCCTTGCTTGAAATGCCCAACTACTTGGCGGATAATCCAGTAATGAAAATGAATCCAAAATATCTGATCAACACCGTACTGCTCGTATTCGTCTTTGGAAGCCTGGGCTACGCGCTGCTGCGCGGCGATCAAGGCGGAAGTAGCAACACACCCGCCGCTCGCCCTCTCGGCGAGACCATCCCCATCGTCGAGGGCGTCGAACCAGATTGGGCGGTCTATTTCTTTTACAACGATGTATATTGCGACACCTGCGAAAAGCTGGAGGGCTATGCGCTCGAAGCGGTGCGTACTCAATTTTCCGACGAACTGGAGGCAGGCCTAATCCAGTGGCGATCACTCGACATGACCACGAGCGAGAACGAACACTACGCTGTCGACTTCAGCTTGTATTCCAAGTCCATCGTGCTGGTCGAGCTGGACGACGGAGAAGAGATCCGATGGGAAAACCTGGAAGATATATGGGATCTCGTTCACGATCAACCGGCCTACATGGACTACATTCGCGATAGCCTGAAGGATTTCATGGGCGGACCGCAATGAGCGAGTTCGCTCTCGCAGCTGTTGCCGCATTCTGGTTAGGAGTACTCACAGCAGTCAGTCCCTGTTTAATGGCAACGAACGTCGCAGCGATTACTTTCATTGCGCGAAAAGTAAACGAGCCAAAGTATGCGCTGCTCTCGGGCATGTTCTATATCACAGGACAAGCGCTGGCCTATGTCGTTCTTGGAATGCTGCTCGTCAGCAGTCTCCTCTCTGTGCCGCTCGTATCCCTGTGGCTGCAAGACTACTTCCTGCGATTGCTCGGGCCGATCCTTATCGTCACAGCGATGTTTCTTCTCGAATTGTTGGATGTCCAGCTCGGGCGCGGAAAACTGAAGGAAGAGGTACAAAATCGGGCTGCTGACGGCGGGCTGTGGATCGCCGCGCTCCTCGGCATCGTGTTTGCGATGTCGTTCTGTCCGACTACCGCCGCACTATTTTTCGGCAGTTTGATACCCCTGGCAGTCACTCACGAGTCAAGTGTCCTTCTGCCACTGACCTACGCGCTCGGAGTCGCCGTTCCGGTTCTCGTTTTTGCGCTCATCATCGTTTTCGCGGCAAATCAGGTCGGACGGATTTTCTCGAAAGTACAACGCGCAGAACGATGGGCTCGCTTGGTTACAGGATGCATCTTCCTGATAATTGGGTTCTATTTCACCCTGGCCTATACGCTTGAAGTCCTGCAGTGATTCACTATTTCAGAAAATCGAACAGAGCATTGAACTGCGCATGGGAAGCCATCGCTGGGAATCGGTCTCCATACTTGACGAACTCTACGTGTCCGTCCATGTATAACGTATTGCAACCGCCCGGAGCGTGATTGTAACCTATGCCGCCGCCAATATTTGTGCTGAGAACATCCCACATTACGGGCAGCATCGACTGAGAAACAGCCGACGCTCCTGAATTATTGATATCCGTGATCATAAAACGCTCCACGCCCTCTCGCAATCGGTGAATGGTGTCCGTACCTCCATTCCCGGCCCCGATTCCACCAAGTCCGAGAACTTCAAGATCTATTGGTCCATCTAGGACAATATCGTCAAGCGGATTTTTGTTAAACGTAATGACTCCGATCAGACCAGCGGCACCAACAAATTGTGCGGGAGCTTCGAAATTCGCTCCTGGAAACGGGGGAATCATCGAATCGGTCTCATCAACACGGTCAAAAGCATATCCCAGATAGTTGTAGCTCTGGTCACCACCGGTCACGGTACCTACATACTGACAGGTATCCGTGCCGTCGTCAGCGACTTGTAGCATCGGATTGTCCACATGAACTCCTGAATCAGATGGACACAAAAAAACACTGAGATCTGGAATGTACTCGGGAAAAACGGAATCCATTTTCGGGGAAAACGAGGGAGTCCCTTGCAGGGAATCCTCATCGCAGCCTATCATAAGCGGATTTGCAGACGGATCGGGATCACCAAACACCTGATCACCGTGAGTACGCGGGTAAAGATGACCGCGAGTCTCGCTGGCGTACATATGCAGGGATAGTGCCAATTGCTTAAGGTTGTTTGCGCAGGATGTACGACGTGCCGCTTCGCGTGCGCGGGCCAGCGCCGGCAGCAACATCGCGGCAAGAATACCGATTATCGCAATTACGACGAGTAGTTCAATAAGTGTAAATCCAGATCTGGTTTTCATAGTGGTGGCCTTCCCTACAGGGCATAACGAAAGAAATAGGACGAAATATTTCCTATCGAGTGAGTTTAATCAAGGTCGTGGTGTGGCAGGACTGTACATCTTCAACATTGCGGAACGCAATTGCCGCCGTAGGGCAGGCCTCAACGCATTCGGCAGCCGACTTTTTCAGGGCATCGTCAAAACTGTGGTCAAAGGGAACTCTAATCTCCATATCGAAGCCCCGATTGGCGAATGTCAGACCAATGTCCTCGCCGTGTTTTTCTGCGATAGCCACGCACAATCCGCAGCGAATACACTTTCCAGGCTCCAAAATAACGTTTCCGCTTCCAAGTATTCTAACGTCAGGCGTTTCCGAGGCAAAGTACTTCTTTTTCTCGGCGCCATAGTCCGAAGCCCATTTTCGCAGTCCGCAGCTCACACGTTTTCGGCAGTCGCAATGCAGACATCGACCCGCTTCCACGCGCGCATCGACCAAATCTCCTTCAATGGTCGGGATATCAAGGGCCGTCTTGTTTTCAAGAAGTTTACTGAGGTTCTTCTTGTCCAGCTTTCCGTATTTGGAGTCGAACAGTTTCGGCTCGGGCTTGATTTCAACACTTTTCAGGTATTTGTCCACCCAAAGCCCAGTTGTCTTTCCGTTTCCAACGGCACGAACGTCAAGCTTGTGCTCTTTGGCTTCGAATATTTTTCCCCCCGGCTTAGCAACGCCTTTGCAGGCCACAATAACCGAATCGTACTCCGACAAGATCGCCTCCAAGTCGCCGTTACCGTTGATCTCCGTACCGCATTCGAACTTCACGCCGAGGCGTTCTATGAAATCAATTTCGGCATCGAGTACACCCTTCGGGAGTTCTTCTTCGGTCAGAGCGCGAACTTTGCCCCCGGCCTTTGCCTCTTTTTCGAAAACAGTACACGCGTGGCCCTTCTTGCGCAGAACCCATGCCGACGACATACCGCACAGTCCCCCGCCAATAATGGCGACTTTCTTTCCCGTGTCTTCAGGACAATCCAACAATTCTGGATTATCGATGAGTGCCTTCTCCGAAACTTCACGATGCAGCAGCTTAATCTCCATCGTCTGATCATAGCTCTTGCGACGGCACGGGCTCTGGCACGGTGCAGGGCATACGTAACCGAGCGTGCCGGGAAAAACTAGTCCGTTGGTGACGGTGTAGGCTGCACCATCGAGGTCGCCTTCGTAAATTTGGCGCATCATCACGGGAATGTTCATCGAAGCGGGGCAAGTGTGTGTACAAGGAGCCTCGCAGTCTCCGACGTGTTCGCTGATCGTAAGCTCAAGAACATCTTTCCGCGCTTCACATACATCGCCGCTGTCAGTTTCAATGTCCATGCCTTCCTGCGCTACGGTCGAACACGAAGGATGAAGCAAGCCAGTGTTGGAATCGCGCATCACGCAGAGCATGCACGAATTCATCGGCCGCACACCTTCCCAGTAACAAAGTGTGGGGACTTCTATGCCCATCGCCCGCGCAGCATGGATAAGCGTGGTGCCTTCTTCAACTTCGACTTCATTGTTATTAATTTTAAGATGTACCAACTGTCAATTCCTCAAGGTCCCGCGATCCCGCCAGAATCGCGTCGGTCGGGCATACCGGTAGACACATATCGCAGCGTGTACAGGTATCCAGGTTGATCGTATGCAGTTTAAACGGGGTCGATTCAATGCAATCGTCAATCGGACAGACTTGTTCGCATTTAGTGCAGCCGATGCAGGTATCAATGATCCAGTAATCGATAAGGCCTTTGCACTTGCCCGCAGGACACTTGCCGTTTACATGCGCGATAAACTCCTCTTTGAAATACTTCAGCGCGGTCAGCACGGGATTCGGTGCGGTTTTACCGAGTCCGCAGAGACTCTGGTTCTTAACAACTTCCCCAAGTTCATTGAGCAGATCCAAGTCGCTCTCTTTGCCCTTACCCTGAGTCAAGCGTTCAAGCATTTCCTTCATGCGCATCGTTCCAATGCGGCAGGGTGTGCATTTTCCGCAGGATTCTTCTTGAGTAAAGGAGAGGAAATAGCGACACATCTCGACAATGCAGTCAGAATCGTCAAGTACAATCAGGCCGCCGGAACCCATCATCGCGCCAATCTCAGACAATGCCTCGTAATCAACCGGTGTGTCGCCAAGAGATGCCGGAATACACCCTCCTGAAGGTCCGCCGACGAGCATGGCCTTGAACTCGCGGCCATCCTCAATCCCGCCGCCGATGTCTTCGACAATCTCCCGAATCGTGATGCCCATCGGCACTTCAATCAGTCCGCCGTTCCGAATCTTTCCAGCGAGCGAAAATACTTTTGTCCCTTTGCTGCGCTCCGTGCCGAGCTCCGCAAATTTCTCCGCGCCGTTCCGAATAATCCACGGTACCATCGCAAGCGTTTCAGTATTGTTGATAAGTGTCGGGCAACCCCAGAGACCTTTGATCGCAGGGAAAGGAGGTCGAATCGTCGGCATACCGCGCTTGCCTTCAAGCGATGCGATGAGAGCGGTTTCTTCGCCGCATACGAACGCGCCTGCACCTTCCATAATCCTGAGATGCAATGCCTTTCCAGTTCCAAGTATATTATCGCCGATAATTCCGGCTTCCTCGCAATCGATAATCGCCTGGCGCATTCGCTTCGTAGCCAGCGGGTACTCCGCCCGGATGTAGAGGATACCTTCGTCTGCACCCACAGCCAGCGAGCTGATAGCCATCCCCTCAATAACCCGATACGCGTACGATTCGAGGATCATTCGATCCATGAATGCCCCTGGATCACCCTCGTCACCATTGCAGATAATGTATTTCTTTTCGCCGGGTGCCTGATTGACAAACTGCCATTTTCGACCCGTCGGAAATCCTGCGCCCCCGCGACCGCGCAGTCCGCTGTCCAGCATCTCTTGGATGATGCGTTCGGCACTCCATCCTTCCTCAGTCGAGTGTGCCACGGGCGATTCGCCGCGATGGCTGGACATGAGCGCAACACCTTTAGTCGCTCCGAACAGGCATTTCTCAAGCGCCATGAATCCGCCGCGTCTCAAATACTCGTCAAGACTCGCTGGATCGAGATCGCCGCGGTGCTCCGTAGCGATATGTATTTGTTTCGTAAGAAACGTGGAAGAAGCAACGGGGTTATCGCGCACGTCCGCACCATGACGGTCAACCATCTCTTCCTGACCCAAATCTCCGTAGAGGTGCTCGGACCATTTCATCGCGGCTGTTTTGAGTTTCGTAAGCGGATTGACCGCCTTGAAATGACGCGACACGATCTCGCTGATGTCTTCCTCTTCAACCTTCACGTACATCGATGTCGGCTTGCCTTCCTGCACGACCTCAATGACGGGAACCTGATGGCACATATGCACGCAACTGACGTGTTTGATAGGTACAGTCGAATCGATATCGCGAAGAGCCGCTTCTACGGCCGCTTCAATCCTGTCGGTTCCACCCGCAATGCAGCAGGAGTCCAGGCCGATCCGAATTTCCGCACCGTTCTGCTTCGTCTCACGCGGCGGCAAATTGGTATTCGGGCCGCCGCCTTCCGCCTCGCGCTTTTCGAAGTCCTTGAACACGGGCGGCACGGAATCGATCTGAACGTTCGCGTAAGTTACTTCGTCAATCTTCATCGCCGGCGCCAGCGAACAACACCCAAGACATGCGACTTTCTGAATCGTGTATTTACGGTCTTCGTCAGTATCCGCATCATGGGCAATGCCGAGATCGTCGCAGACGGCATCGTGAATGTCTTCGGCTCCCTTAACATGGCAAGCGGTGCCGTCACAAAGGCTGATGACATGCTCACCAACGGGCTCGGTGCGGAATTGAGTATAGAACGTTGCGACACCCTCAATGGAGGACGGCAATATATCAGTCATTTCGCAGACGCGTTCAAGCGCAACACCCGGCAGGTATCGATACTTTTTTTGGATCGCCTGCAGAATCGGTATAACCGCTTCGGGGCCGGTCCCGTTATCTTCAACTATCGCCTCAATATCGGCGATATCGTATTCGAGTATTTCGAGTTCGCTAGACATCCTGTTCCTCGATGCAGTACAGGTGACCTTCTGTACGAATATAGATGCGTCCATCCATGAACGCCGGTGTCGCAAACGTGAGTTCGCCCATGTCAATTTTTGCGATCAGCTCGTATTCAGGTCCAGCTTTGATAATGTACATCACGCCGGGTATATCGAGAACGTAGAGTCGGTCATTCACGAGTACCGGCGACGAGTAGAATCCATCATCCATCTCTTCCACCCACAGTTCCTCACCCGTGTTCGCATTAAGACAGACCAAGTCTCCGATCGTCGTTGCAAAGTAGAAACGTTTTCCGTCGCCGACAGGACTCGACACCTCGGGAAGATAATTATCGTAATCCCACGCCACTTCGGTCGCAACGGCATCTTCAGATCCCGTCAGCTGTATTGCCGAAGCCATCGCGTATTCGTTGGCGGCAAACACAATGCCGTTGCTGTAAGCGGGAGACGGAGAGACTTCACCGCCAAGAACTTCTTCGCGCCACAGTAACTTTCCGGTTTCAGGATCGTAGGCATCAACGTTTTCTTCTGATACCAAAATAAGCTGCGGACCAAACTCCGTAGGCGCCACGATAGGCGAAGCCCACGAAATCTCCTCACGCGGCATCGCCCAGACCACTTCTCCGTCCGCCGCATTAATTGCGATCAACTCGCCGTTCTCGACCTGGTCAAACTGAATGTAGAGGAGTCCGCCGTAGGCGAGCAGCGACGAAGAGTGGCCATAGTGATTTTCAAGGTAGCCCACGTTGTATCCCCAGATCAGATTTCCTTCGAAATCGTAAGAAACCAAATCCGCGTTCGCAAATATCGCGAACACCTGATCGCCGTGCACAGCCAATGTCGGCGCTGAGAATCCCGTCTCCTCGTTGATCTGCGGAGGTTCATCAGGCGTTCCTTCCAGGCCCTCCACGGATCGCGTCCAGAGCAGGTCACCAGTCTCCGTGTCATAACAGTAGACCTCACGCACCGACTCGTCTGCGCCGCTCATGAAAAGCCGATTGCCCCAGACAACGGGCGAGTTCGTGCCGACACGAGGAAGTTCCACGCTCCAGCGAATGTTTTTTCCCGATTCAATGTCCCAGTCGATCGGCGCATTTTCGTAATGCGCGAGCCCCAGCGACCCCGCGCCACGGAAGGCCGGCCATTGCAGCTGCATAGCATCCCAGTCCGGGAATTCCTTTGCTATGATAGATTCCTCCGCGTCATCCCCTGAGTCCGCCGTTGCCGCTCCGGCTCCTGGAACAAGTGCGCTCTCGGTTAAAAATGAAGCGGCAAGTCCGCCGCCGAGTAGTATTACTGCCCCCCACGTAATCAAATTTCGGGCCTCCGCCAAAGCCAGAAATTCACGTTCAGCCGTCGGTACTTCAGCCAGCTCCGGTAAATCAGGTCGCCAGCGTGTCATGTTCTTGAAAGCGACCATGAACACGGAAATCCCGACCAGCAGCATGATCGCTCCAATACGAAGATGGTTCTGCGTGGTGAAAAACGCTTTGCGCGTGAGCAGATCGAGATCCTGAATGCGCTGCGCCAACACCGCGTCTTCGTCGGGCAGATTCGCGTATTCAATGCGCATCTGTGTGAGCATCTCATTATCCACGGGATCAGCCGCACGAATCTGCAGATAATTGATGACAAGCATTACGAATACCAGCAGCGAAAAAGAACCCGCCACCATCGTCAGCATAAACGAAACGCGGTACATAAAATCGTTTTTTTCGAACTCTCTCTTTTCTAGCATCGAACTTCCTGTAATTCTGAATCACTCGTTATTTAATGACTGAGGTTGCCGTCGCACGTCGAATCTTAAGTCTCTAGTTGGGGATTGCACTTAAGCCGCATGACTTCCCATTTCTTGTTCTTCTTCCTCGACCGGACAATACGGGTAGCACCGACCGCAACTATAGCAGGCTTCCTTGCGGGGCGTAAAGATATCGCGCTTTTTCACAATGGACAGGCCGACAAGTTTCAGACTGACGATAAGCATAATGAACGCCCCGAACCAGGCTCCACCAGTCTTGAACGTTTCGCGAACCGCATCCGCATCCAGGTGCAGCTGCTCAGTTGTAATATCACTTGTGCGGAACGTATCGGTATCGAGATTCTCGCCCGTCATCACGCCCCGATCCTCAAGCGCGATCTGCTCGCTCAATGACACAGTCGGATGCATACGGGACAGCGGCTCGTACATCATGTAGCCGATAACGGCACCAGCGAGAATCAACAGCGGCGATGCCAGCAACGTAATGCGAATGCGTTTCTTCCCGATTTCAGGCTTATCCACAAGACTCGCGGGCGTGGGCATGTCGATAGCATTGTACGGACACGAATCTTCACAGAGCCTGCACGACACGCACGGGGACGGCGGGATATCCAGGTGAAACTTGGAAAAATATGACATCCAGCCGAGCAGGACCCCGTACGGGCAAAGAAACCGGCAGTACGGTCGTGCCACGAATACTCCTAGGATCAGAATCGCAGCACCAGCCAGCAGCATGTTGTAGCTGTGACCCATTCGGTAGATACCAACGAAAGGATCGTATCGGCACACGAGGAACCCGGCACCAGTCGCCACACCGAGAGTCGCCAGCCCAAGATAGATGTACTTTCCAAGTCCCAGAACTCTCTCCAGTGCGGGCGAAATCCGGATAGGCGCTACGGCGACGAGTTCCTGTATAGCGCCAAGCGGACAAACTGAAGCACAGAACACTCGTCCGAAAAACAGCGAGAAAAGCAGCGGAAGCACGAAGAACGACACGACAATCGCTGACACACCGACATCCGGTATAAAGACTGCCGCCATTACATTTTGAGTCGACCCGACTGGACAGATGCATCCGTTTCGATAGAATCCGAAAAATCCCAGCGAAAAAATGCTCAAGAGAAACAGACCACGCCGCGAACGAGATTTGAATACAAACCAAGTAGCAAGCGACAACGCCGCGAACAGGATTACTGAATCCCACCAGCCAAATGTCGAGTCTGGCGCGGGCGCATAGATGTCCGGGAGAACATAAGCAGTCTCGAAATCCGGAGGCTCAAACTTGAGTTCGACCTCAATCGCACCAACGTGCGGTGCCAAGGACAATACGACGATTCCAACGAATATACTGGCTAGTGTCTTTTTCATTTTGTTGTAGACTCATCACCCGTTAAGTAAATGTAAGGTTTGGACGCAGGTTCTTCGCTAAAACAGTCCGAGGGACAAGCCTTCGCTATGGAACACTCATTGCAGTTTATGCAGACATCCTGACGAATCTGCAGGTAGAACGACGCGTTACCGAACACCATACACGCATTCACGCATTTCGCACAGCCAATACACCGATCCTCATCGATGAGGTATTCATAGTATGGAGCTTCAATATACGTGCGCTTGATAGCAGCAGTCGGGCACAGCTGATTTTCGGCGCCGGTGTCCCATTCACGTGAATTAGGCTGCAAATATCCAAAACATAAATCGCAATAGCCGCATATATTGAATTGATTCAAGCACTTGACCGCAGAGGGAGCCAAGACACAGTGTGTCGCACATCGGCCGCACTGTGTACATTTGGACGGGTCCAGCTGCCACACCGTTCCTTCAGATTTCTCGCCGCTGGCAGACCATGTCGCGCCCACGAAACCAAGCGCTGCCGCGCCGCGGATAAAATCACGCCTGTCGAATTTCTTAAGCTCGCTCATGCGTCGATCTCCTTCTTCTCTGGTAGCGTGCAGCCTTTGAAACTGAAACACGAATCGCAGTAGTTGTGATTGAAGCACTCTGCAACGGTTTTGGAACCATGTACCGCAGCAGTCCCGACAATCCCGAGCGAAAGCATCATCCCCTTTCGTCCGAGGCTCTGTAAAAAATCGTGTCGACTAAGTTCTTTTTTCATCACGCGTTTCCTTCTCTTCAAAAATGCGCACCATGTTGTTACGGGGATCAAGCACGAGGATCCGATTATCTTGATCAACCACAATATCCTTCAGAGATTGTTCCCGTGGAAACAATTTCGATCCGGCAACCAATTCCTTGTATTCGCCGTTTGTAACGTCGTAAACCTTAACCCGCACAAGACCTTTCTCGG
>DTSJ01000102.1:734-4627 GCA_012965445.1 Candidatus Hydrogenedentota bacterium | reverse complement strand
AAATTGCCATAGTGTTCATGATAAATGCTTCGGGAGTTGATGTCACTCAGTATGCGCTGAAGGTTTTTGACATCGTGGAGCCCGCGATCAAACAGGCGCTGAAATCGACGGAAGAACCTAAAGCGCTGGATGCCGCTTTGAACAAGTTCGTGGGAACCTACAGCGGTCAACCATGGGGGGGTGAAACAGCGGTCGTTCACCGAAAAGGAAAGTTGGCCATGTTTGGGCTCCCCACCAAGGATCCGCTCGATGGTATTCGGCAGCTTGAACACGTCGATGGCAACGTCTTTAGACGCATTCGTGAAGACGAGGAGCACGGAGAAGAAATCATTTTCGAAGAAGATGTTCAAGGTCATGTAACCGGCTATCGCCAGCACAGCAATTTTTGGCCACGTGTTCGCTAGAAGAATGCATGAAAGGCGACTCAGTTACTTGTGAGGGTGTTAAAAATGTCGTCGGGCGCACTTCAGGGTGATATTGAGCATAGCTTGTGATGAATGTACGCGACAAATTGAAAAGTACCGGAATTGAAGTGAGAATTGGTTCGTGGCGTTTCTTAACACCGCCAGTTTTCTCAACGACCCCAGCAGAAAAATCGTCACGAATTTCACTGCCTATTATGAAAAGGACATCCGCTCGATTCGCCATCGTCTTGCTTATCATCTATGGTGAATGGATCCATCGCAGAAGTCGGGCTGCTCGTTGTGCGGAGCGATTCGGTGGCGGCGGCATGTTCTCCATCTTGCGCTTGGTCGGATGCTGATCGGGTAGTGTATCGGACGCGGCAGGGCTGCGCCGGCCAGTGAGTCGTGGTTCCACTGACAGGACGCGGTGCGTCAATTAGCTCCATGTCATAGCGACGTGCGAGCATTGTCAGAATGATTTTCATTTCAAGTCGCGCAAAATTTACTCCGGCACAGCGGTGGAGTCCTCCGCCAAAACCGATCAAACGATTTAGCTCAGATGTCCCTTCGCCGGTTCCAGGCGCAAACCGGGCGGGTTTATACGCATGCGGATCCGGGAATACATCCGCCATACGGTGGGATACCGAGGGTGCTGCAAACAGATAAGTACCTTTGGGTATCCGGTATCCTTCGACCTCAAGCGTTTCTTGTGCCTTACGCATCAGGATATACGCCACAGGATGTAGCCGCTCACTTTCTTTGACAGCGACTTCGATATTTGTCAAAGCACGCGCATCCTCCCAATCCATTTCAGCGGTCTGACGTTCACCCAGTATCGAGGCTGTCTGCGCGCACACCGTATTCAGATAATCGGGATGCTGAAGGAGATCAATCAAGGACCAGGAGATTTGACCCGCTGTTGTTTCATGGCCCGCCCACACGAGTAGCAAAATTATATTGATGATCAACTCGCGTGACAGCGGTTCACCGTTGGACAATTCAGCTCCAATAAGATCTTGAAAGAAATCCGGCGGATCCATCGGATTTTCAATTCGGTAGTCAACCCACTTACTCAATATCTTGTTTAGTTTCTTGCGGGCAGCCCGACTCTTACGCAGGTGCGACAAGGGCAACCACAACGGCCAAATCACTTCCATTCCGCCAGAGAAATCGCGGAAATCGTTAAAGAATCCGTCGTCCAGTTTGCCGCGAAAATCCGAACCCAGAAAAGCATGGGCGGCGATATTCATTACCAATGGACCCAAGGTAGGAATCAGATCGAACTCACCAGAGTCGCCCAGCTGCTCAGCCAAGTCCTCAGTTTCCTGTGCCATCAACGAAACGTACGAACGCATCGCGTTTCCCTTGAATCGGGGCATCACGATTTCGCGCTGCATCATGTAGTCTTCGTGCGGCGCGAAAAAGTAGAAATCGTGACTGAACATTTTCAGAAAAAATGGGTAGCCTTCACGAATTGAAAGAAGCTTGTCGGTCTGAGCAAAAAAGAATTTGTTATATTCTGGACCCAACATCACTACGTGTTCGCGATTGCCGAGGCGCAGGCGGAAAATATCACCGTATTCCCTGTAGCAATCCGTTAGGAAGTTTACCGGATCACTCATGAATTTTCGCGCGTGACCAATGACGGGTTCGCGTCCGCCTACCATTGGTGGAGTTTTCGCATGCTTCTCAGTCGTGGTCGTCATCTTACTTGTCTCCTTTAGCTCATTTTATCACACTAGGCCCGAAGTGGTTTTAGAAACAAATCTTCGATCTGTTCCACTGCTCGTTCGTACCGAAATGTGTCCGGTTCCTGCTGCCAGTGATAAATGAATTGATTCGTCATTCCCTCCAGCGTCACAGCTGCACCCATCGGATCCACACGGCGGAACTCTCCCGAACGAATACCCTCTTCAAACAGCTCGGCCAACAATTTGTGCCAGACGTCATACATCATATTGAGTTCCGGTTTAGGTCCGGACTTGAACAAAATACCGGTGCCCATGGTCTCCATTAGGATAAGCCGGGCAAGAGGAATCCGATCCTCAAAAAGTTCACCTTTTGCACGCACATAATTCACCAGGCGCTCGTACGATGTACTGGCAGTGCTCAGCGCTTCCGTAAATCGAATTCGGGCTTGTTCCGCATAATCGATCAGCAACTCACGATAGAGATTTTCCTTGGTATCAAAGAGTTGATAGAGCGTACCGACCGCAAAATCGGCCCGTACGGCAATCGCCTGAATCGACGTGTCGTGGTAACCATTTATCGAAAACTCCATCTGTGCCGCTTCCAGAATCTCGTTTCGATTTCGAATTCGATTTCGCTCGCGTCGACCCACGCCGATTTCAACAGTCATGGCCAATCTCCAAAACTAGAATGTGTATTCATAAATTAGATTATATATTCTATTATTCTAAAACGCAACCACTTTAACCGTCGATTCAGTTCGGAATTGGAGCTGTCCCTCCCGAAAACTCGTACTCGTTGGAACATAACGACTTAGGGTGAGGTCCTCTGGCAGCAAGATTGCCATGATCCACACTCATTTGTTACCCTCTCCGCTTCTTTTTCCAGTTATTTCTGCCTGCTTCCAAGGAGTACCAATGATCAAATCGATTTCGCAAATTCTTCGTTTCGTATCGCCGCTTTTCAAAACACGTGTAGGCCTCCAGGCAGAGAACATTGCGCTTCGCCATCAGCTGTGCATTTTCCAGCGTAGTGTCAAGAGGGCCAAGATTCAACCAACGGATAGAATCCTGTGGAGTATTCTGTCTCGATATTGGCCGGATTGTAAGGAGGCTCTGCTATTCGTAAAGCCAGATACCGTAATTCGATGGCAACGCAAACGATTCAGGGAGTATTGGACTCGATTATCTAGAAACGGTAAGCCAGGGCGGCCAACAATCTCCAAGGAAATCAAGGAACTGATACGCTCGCTTTCCACGGTGAATCCGACGTGGGGATCACCTTATATTGTTGGAGAATTAGGGAAGCTTGGTATAGTCGTGGCGAAATCAACCGTTGAGAAATACTTGGTTAAAGGGTCCAAGCCGCCTAGCCAGACGTGGCGAAACTTCTTGAAGAACCATTCCAAAGAAATCGTATCTATCGACTTCATCGTGGTACCGACGGTACGATTTACGATGCTTTACGTTTTGATATTCTTGTCAGTCGATAGGCGAAGAGTTCTTCAATTGAACGTAACTGAACATCCTACTGCCGAGTGGTCAGCACAACAGGCTATAGAAGCCTTTCCGTGGGACACGGCGCCGAAGTATTTACTTCGAGATCGGGATGCTATTTTCGGAAGCTATTTTAAGCGACGAGTGAAAAACATGGGCATAAAAGAGGTGGTCACAGCTTACCGCAGCCCTTGGCAGAACGCATATTCGGAACGACTCAACGGCAGCATACGCCGAGAGTGCCTGGATAGGGTCATTGTCTTCAATGAGCGACATCTGCGTCGAGTTCTGAAAGAATACTTTG
>DTSJ01000102.1:0-724 GCA_012965445.1 Candidatus Hydrogenedentota bacterium | reverse complement strand
AATCGCTATCGCGTCCATCAGTCCTTGGAGATGGACGCTCCAGCGGGCAGGAAGATTCACAACCCAGAAGAGGGCGATGTGGTTGCCGTTCCTCATGTCGGAGGACTACATCATCACTACGAACGAAGAGCAGCATGATGCCTGAAAACAAAGGCGGATCAGTTTTCGGGATGCACACCCTTGAATTATAGCGAGATCATTCGATCTTGGGCAAGAACCAAAAGTCTCGCTGTATACCCATCCCTGTTATGGGAATTCAATTCCCTGTTCCCGAAAAACTTTTCCCTGATACTCGATCTGAAATTCTCTGATAATTCCCCTGTTAGCAGGGAAATCGCCCCTATTGCAGGTGAGAATCAGTTCGTAGCGTTTCTTAACACCGCCACGCACTACGAACTTGATACCAACATTGTTACGATTTCCAAAACGAACCTGATATAGTAAATCCTGAACGACCAAACGCGGGAATAGCTCAGTCGGTAGAGCGCCAGCTTCCCAAGCTGGAGGTCGCGGGTTCGATCCCCGTTTCCCGCTCCATTTTCGATCTTACGTAAGTCGTTCTTCTACAATCATTTCGGTTGATCGTGTCTCCTCCTATGGCCTTCCGTAGCACACCAATTGCACATTTCGTGTTCAAGCCAAGCCTTTCCGAGACTGTTTCCGTAATCGCCGCTAGACGTGAATCGCGCGCTCGGGCATACATGTTCATTGTAATTCTTGGATC
>DTSJ01000101.1:4642-15640 GCA_012965445.1 Candidatus Hydrogenedentota bacterium | reverse complement strand
TTCTGCTCTGACGACGAAGGTACCGGTTGGTTTTATCAAGCAGTACGAGATGGTTCCGTTTCGTGAAGTTGAGGGTACCTATCAAGTAGCGATTCGCAATCCTGTTAACCTGCTTCCTTTGGATGATCTGCGGATGCTGCTGAATGGTCCAGTCACTCCGGTGCTTTGCCGCGAGAAAGACATTCAGTCGATCCTGGACAGCTACTTTGATCATCAGGGCGAAACAGCGACAGAGATGATCGAGACGATCACGAGTGCGGACGACGAAGAGGTTTATTCCCTGGATGATCCGAATGAGCGGGATCTTCTTGATTTAGCGAATGAAGCACCGATTATCAAACTGATCAATCTGATGATTTCCGGCGCGATCAAGGAGCGGGCCTCGGACATTCATGTGGAGCCCTTTGAACGGGAGGTTATCGTACGTTACCGTATTGACGGTGTCTTGTATCAAAAGTTTAACGTACCTAAATCTCAGCACGCGCCGGTGGTATCGCGCATCAAGATCATGGCGAACCTGAATATTGCCGAACAACGCCTTCCTCAGGACGGCCGGATCAAAATTCTGCTTAGCGGCAAGGAAATCGATATTCGCGTGTCGATCATACCGATTCAGAACGGCGAACGTGTGGTAATGCGTATTCTTGAAAAAGGCAGCTTCCTGATGGGCCTGGAAGAGCTGGGGATGGCGCCGCGGGACTACAATTCCATGGACAAAATGATCCGGAATTCACACGGGATTGTGCTGGTTACGGGGCCGACGGGTTCGGGGAAATCGACAACGCTGTATGCCTCACTGCAGCGGGTACTATCTCCGGACATCAACGTGATTACGGTTGAAGACCCTGTGGAATACCAGATGGGCGGGGTTGGTCAAATTGAGGTAAAGCCGAAAATTGGGCTTACTTTTGCGAGCGCGCTACGTAGTATACTTCGCCAGGATCCCGATGTAATTCTCGTGGGGGAAATTCGTGATGAAGAGACGGCGGAGATGGCGGTGCATGCCTCGCTGACGGGCCACCTGGTATTCTCGACGTTACACACGAACGATAGTGCTGGAGCAATCACACGTTTGATCAATATGGGGATCGAGCCGTTTCTGGTCACCTCATCGACGATCGCGATTATTGCGCAAAGGCTGGTCCGACGGTTGTGTACGGAATGTAAGCTGCGCTATGTTCCGGACAAAGAAGCCTTGAACGAGCTTGGCCAATACGCTCAGGATTATGCTGGCCAGGAAGCGTTCAAATCTATCGGCTGCGAGACTTGTTCTGATCGCGGGTATCTGGGTCGTTCGGGGATATTTGAGGTAATGGAAATGACGCCGCAGATTCAGGATCTGACGCTTCGCGGCGGCGACTCGAACGCCATCAAGCGTGAAGCGCGCAAACACGGTATGTATAGTCTGCGTGACGATGGGACAGATAAAGTTTTTAAGGGCGCGACGACGATTGATGAGGTTTTGCGCGTGACGCGTGATGAATTCATTGACGAGCTTCCTGACTAGTCTTGAAGCAGGAAAATCGAAAGTAGATGGCTGTATTCGAATATAAGGCGCTTGCCGAATCGGGCAAGATGACGAAGGGTATCATTGATGCGGATACCCCTGCGTCCGCACGTCGAAAGTTGCGGGATCAGCGGTTGTTTCCCACCGAGCTTACGGAGAGTTTCGCCAAAGGTACGGAGTCGGAGCGAAAGGCGAGCTTTGGTTTTTCCGGTGTTTCGACGCGTGACCTTTCGCTGATGACGCGTCAGCTGGCGGTCCTGCTGCGGGCAGGAATGCCTCTGGTGGAATCGTTGAAAGCGCTTACGGATCAGACGACGAATTCGCGCCTTAAACGAACGATCTACGATATTCGCAGCACAGTGCTTGAGGGAAGGAGCCTGGCTGACGGCCTTGCGGCGCATCCCAATATATTCTCGCCCTTGTATATCAATATGGTTCGGGCCGGCGAGGCGAGTAGTTCGCTGGAGCCTGTGCTGTTCCGGCTTGACGCGATTCTTGATCACCAGGCGAAACTGAAGGCGAAGATAATTTCTACGCTTGCGTATCCCACGTTTATGGCGTTGTTTGCGGTAGGGTTGATCAGCTTTCTCAGCTTGGTTATTATGCCAAAAATTACTGAGTTGTTTACGAAGCGCGATCAGCAGCTTCCGAGGATTACGGAATGGATGATGGCGAGTACAGACTTCATCTCAAGCTACTGGTATCTCATTTTGGGCGCAAGCATTTTTCTGCTTGTCAGCTGGCGGTCCTGGCTGACTTATCCGGCTGGGCGCAAACGGTGGGACTGGTTTAAGCTCAAGATACCTCTAATCGGCGGACTCTATTTGAAGCTGATTTGCGGCCGATTCTCTCGCATACTGGGTACGATGCTTGAAAGCGGGCTGACGATGATGAATGCGCTGGAAGTGGTGAATACAATCATCGGCAACACTCATATTGAGGCGGCGATGCAGGACGTGATGTCAGATGTGCGGCGTGGTCGCGGACTTGCGGTACCCTTGGCCGAAACTGGAGAGTTCCCTCCGATGCTAATCAACATGATCGAGTTGGGACAGCGCAGCGGCGAACTGGATGATATGCTCCGGCAGACGGCTGACACCTATGATGACGACGTCGAGGTCACGATCGAAGCCGTAGTGAGTCTCCTGGAGCCGGTGATCATAATAGTGATGGGACTGTTTGTTGGGCTGCTGGTATTGTCGATCCTGCTGCCCATTTTGGAAATGAGTTCGAGTATAGGCGCGTAAACCCTGGAGGCCTTGGCATGAAACAAATTCTTAAACGAATCCTCAACGAGCAATCGCGCGCGGCGCGGGAGACTGAGGGCTTTTCGCTGATCGAGCTTATGGTCGTTATTGCGATCATTGCGATGCTGGCGACGGCGGTGGGTGTCGGCATGTTCGGCGCTCTGGATGACGCGAATGTAGCGAAGGCACAGGCGGAGATCAGCAGTTTTAAGACGGCGTTGATCGCGTATAAGATTGCCTTCAAGAAGCTGCCTGCGAGTGGAGAGGGACTGAATGCTTTGGTGAACAATCCGAAGAAGAATTTCCTGGATGCTAATGCAGTTCCTATGGATCCTTGGGGAAATCCTTATGTATATACTTTAGAGGGAGGTAACAATTTTACTATCGTCTCTTATGGTGCTGACGGCACTCCTGGCGGCTCGGACCTGAATGCCGATATCAGCAGTGCGAACCTTGCTGGGAACCAGTAGGTACTTCTATGCCTGGCTCACGTCGACATAGTCATTTTGGATTCACTCTTATCGAATTGATGGTCGTTATTCTATTGATGGCGATGCTCGCGAGCGTTGCTATGCCTCGACTGCTTCCGTTGATCACGCTGACGGAACATCAGAATGAGGCGCGGCATCTGGTGAGTTACGGTCGCGCGGCGATGGCGCATGCTGCGTTGGCGCACGAGAATATTGTGGTGCGTATTGATTTGGACATGCAGGAATACTGGGTTGAGTCGCAGCCGGATGTTTATGAAGAGCCGGAAAAAATTGATGACGACCCCTACGGCGAAGATGACGAATGGATACCTGAGGACCCGTATGAGCTGCAGCAGGCGAGCCAGACGATTCTGATGGGGGAAGATGCGGAGCAGGAGTATCAGAATGAGGAGGATCAGAACAAGATTCTGGATCGTCAAAAAGAAATGATGCAGAAGGACTTTGCGTCTATGGCGCGGAATTCTTTGTTCGCACGGGCGAGGCGGATTCACCATGATGAGGACGAATTGTACGGTGATGATTCGCGATTCAGGGTTGACGAAGAAGAGGAGATGGACTTTTACGGCGAAGGGGGGCCGAACTTGGCTTCTAGTGCGCTGTTATCGAAGCACCGGGTGATCGAGACGGTATTTATTGAGTCGGTGAGTCTGGGTGAGGACGCTTACACGGGGGGGATTGTTGATATTGAACTGAGCCCGCTTGGATTGAGTACGAATGTATCGATGGTGTTGATCAACGAAGAGAATGATGTGATGATTGTGCATTGGGACCCGCTGACCGGGAATGCGTGGTTCGTGGACGCGGGGGAGGCATTATGAAAAATAATGTCTACTCTGGTTCGAGTGGATGCGGGGCTGAGGCAGGGTTCACGCTGCTCGAAGTGATGATTGCGCTTGGGATACTTGGGTCGGCGATGTTTATGCTGATGGAATCTCAGTATGGGACGCTGGTTTTGTTTAGCGACACGCGGGATGCGGCGCTTATGGAGATACTGGCGCAACAGGGTACTGCGCTTGCGGAAGCGGAGATTTTGATGGGCGAGGAAAATGGATCGGGGGATTTTGGGGAGAGCTACCCTGATTTCGGGTATGAGTATGATGCGATTTTGCTGGATGAGAACCAGTTGCCGGGATTGCTTGAGGTGACTTTTTCGATTCACGGGCCGGTTGAGACGAACGAATTCGTTTTTCGTGTATACGATGGGGTGCAGACTGATGTTGAGTAGGCTGTCTGAACATGGATTGCGCGATCGTCGGGGTTTTACGATCATGGAGCTGCTGATTGCCATGGTGATCGTTGCGATCATTTCTGCGATTGTGTACTCGACTTTCACGTCGGTACTGGCATCAACGGAGACGACGAATATTGCGGCGGAACAGCTTTATACGCAGTCGTTTCTGACGCGGCATATCCAGACGAATTTTACGCAGGCTCATCCGGGGTGGCAGCCTGGCGCGGCGTATCGTCCTATGTCTGATCCTCAGAATACGGTGACTCAGGTTATGGCGGAGTCGATGTTTTTGTTCGAGGGGAGGGATGACGGGCAGGAGGATTCGATTACGTTCACGGCTTCATCACCGATATTGGGCATGAGCGGTCTGCCGGGATTTTTGAAGCAGGTGACTTACGAGATTATTGATGGATCGGAGATTGAGGTGCCGACGGGAAGTCCGTATGCTGGGTTTTCGACGAGCGGCCCAGTACTTCGCATCACTGAGATTCCGCTTATGTCTTATGGCGACTCGTTGGGCGCGGAGGCGATGTCGATTGACGTGGAGCGTCTTCAACAGGATGCTGAGGAGCTGGGCATTGCGACGCCGACGTGGACGTTTCCGGTCGGGGGGATGGATGTTTTGTATTTCGACGGGGAGGAATGGGTAGAGGATTGGGACATGGCTTTGGAGGAACGACTGCCGTGGGCGTTGGACTTTACGTTTGCGTGGCGACCGTGGGGTGAGGAAGCGCGCGCGTCGACTTCGGAAAGCGCGGACAATGAGTTCCGGATGGTGGTGACGATACCTGCGGGTGTTGGTATTCGGAATGCGGCGCCGGCCTATGGTCGCCCTGCAGTTGTGAACGCAACCCAGAACGCAGGACCTACTAATATGCGAGAGGATGAGCGTTAGAATGAAACCGGTGCGAATACGATATGCGAAGTGGAAGAACGAAGGCATAGCGCTGCTGCTTGCGCTGTTGTTTGTTGTTCTTCTGAGCGCGATCGTCACGGATTTCATGTATAAGATTCATGTGGAGGCGTCACTTGTCTCTTCGAGCAATAGTGATCATGATGCGTATCTTGCGGCGAAAACGGGTGTCGCTACTGCGATGAGTATTCTGCATGCTGATCGAATCACGAACATTGAGGAATCTGGAGATGTTGGGGGGATTTATGACGGCCTTGATGAATCGTGGGCGCAATCCTCAAGTGTAATTTCGTTCAATGACGATGTCGTAAATCTTACGATCACGGACGAGTATGGCAAGATCAATTTGAATGCACTTGTATTCGAGAATTCGGAGGGCGGAGAAGAAGAGGTACGTGCGGCATTGGAACTCGTGGTTCGCGACGTATTCATGCTTTATCTGGGTATGGAGGAAGACCCTACTGACCTTATATTAGATTGGCTCGATGGGGACGAGAACGGGCGTGAGCAGGGGGCTGAATCGGACTACTATGAATCGCTCGATCCTCCGTTCAGCTGCAAGAACGGACCCATGGATTCAATAGAGGAGCTACTACTACTGCCGGGCATCACGCCGGAGATCTATTTCGGCCTGCCTTCTGAAGAAGAACAGTTTGAAAATGCAGGGCTTCCGCCTGAAGAAGGCGGACGTCAATTGATACCGTTGTTCGAATTGTTCACGGTGCATGGCCACCCGGAGGGAAAGATCAACATCAACACAACACCAATACCCGGCGAGATCATGACATCAATCTCGATTGCTCAGGATTTGCCTTACATGGGCATTGAGGAAACACTTCAGCGACTTGAAGAAAATGATCCTTTCGTCAACGATCAGGAGTTGAATGCTGCGCCGTACATTTTGAGCGCACCCGTGCATCAGGAGGGAGATCCGGGAAATGCGACGAACGAAGTGCCTCTGCCGCCCATGTTTACAACTGAAAGCAATGTGTTTCGAATACTCAGTGACGCGCAGAGCAACGATTCCCAAGTACGCATAGAGACCTATGTGTTTCGTGATCCCAGTGATAACCAGAATCCCGAGCCCCAGCTGTTTCGTGTACTGGACTGGCGGGTGATACGATAGTGACGCATTAACAAAGGAACCTGAATGAAACTTTCTGCGAAAATAGGTGTGGTCCAGTTGACGGATCATCGACTTCGTCTTGTCGTAATCAAAACCGGAAGTGCTACCCCTAAAGTACTCGAGCGGATCAATGAAGCGCTTCCGCCGCTGAGTGATGACCCCGAACTGGCCTCCAGCGAGCAGGCCGCGTTCATTCGAGCCGCCATCAAAAAACTCAAGAATGTTCCGACGATTTATCTTCTGAACGCTCCTCACGGCTGGAGTGTCATGCGTCTGCTTGCGGTACCCTTTATTGGCGCAAAGAAGGTGCGTGCTGCGATTACTTTTGAGCTGGAGCCCTATCTCGCAATACCCATCGATGATCTTATAATCGACCACAATACCGTCTCCGAAATCGACGGCAAGACTGAAGTCTTTGTCATGGGAATTCAGCGCGACCCGGTAGCGGAACAGTTGCGCATTCTTGCGGCAGCGGGCGTTTCAGTAGAAGGAGTTGGTCTCGACATCGTGGGCCTCAGTGCGCTGAGTCTTGATACATTGCTGAAGGACTCCGCGCCACAGGCCCTTGTTATTGAGCATGAAGGATACTCGTATCTGGCGATAGTAAACAATCGTTCGCTGGCTTACGTGCAGCGGATTACTGCGTCTCCCGAGCGTGCGGACGCGTGGTCTCAGGAGATACAAAACGCGATTCGTGCATTTCAGGCGAACTCGCTGGCACCGGTCACGCTGTCCCGTGTCGTTTGCACCTATTCTGAGCTCCCTGATGAGGCAAGAGCGACGCTGGAGGACAAACTTGACCTGCCGATACGGTCAGCTGCTCTGGGCGAATCCTGGGTGCCTCAGTCTATTCTGGAGTCGAGCGATTCCAGCATCTGGCTTTCGATGATTGGGACAGGTTCAGCGGCATCAGGCGGTTCGTTCAGTATTTCATTCAAACGGCCCATGGTTGACAAAGAAGCGCCCACAAACCCTTACAAGTATCATGTAGCAGCCATCGCTGCACTTCTGTTGTTCGCACTCAGCGCACATTTGTTTATCACCCACATCAGGACTAATGACAATCTCGCGGAAATAGACCGATTGGGACAAATGGTCTGGGAAGAATTTGCCGCGACCTATCCGAATGATCCTCTAGCGCAGTCCCGTCCGCCAGGTGATGTCGGCGGCTCTAGAAGCAGAGACGCTATGTCTCTAGCGATTGATGCCGAACAAAGCAGCGGCACGAACGTAAATCCGGAGATGTTCAACCAACCAAGTTTGTTGAATATTTTGAAGGAGCTGAGTACGCACATGCCGGACAGAGATGTGACTGTACTGGAAATAGGTATCACGAAACGTCGGACGAAGATGGAGATCCGCGTACGCGGAGAAACGAAAAACACAGGGGCCTTCGGAAAAATGACGGACGGCCTTCGACAGTCAAGTATACTGGAAATCGGAGATCAGAAGAGATCGTCGATTGCTGGAAAAGAAACATTCGACTTAGTTGTATATTTTAAGAACGATACGAGCAGTTCGTAAAGGAACCCAGGAATGTCAAAACCGAATTTGGCTCCACGTGAGAAACGGCTGGTCTCAATTATGTTCATGGTAATGATCTGCATGACTGTAATTCCGATATACAGAAACATCATGGCGAATCATGTGCAGTCCGAGAATCAGCTTTCGCAGAGCATTGAAAGAATGGAAACAGTGCGCATGTGGAGTGATGCGATTCTGGATGAACGAGAAGGGCAAAAGGTGGTCCAGGCGAAGCTTGATGCCCGTGCCCCTTCGTTCGATCTATACACTTTGACGAATCAATGGATCCAACAGACGAAACTTTCCGGTCGTGCGGATCTGCAGGACAATGGGCTTAAGTCGCGGGAAGGTGTATTCGATGGTGTCCAAATCACGCTAAAGAACGTGAATATGAAAGAGATTCTGGACTTGCTTCACAAAATGTACAGCTCTGAGAATTTGATTACGATGCAGCGGATGTCTCACCTGCGCCCTTCTCGAGATGGAAAAGGTCTTGAATGTGCTCTCGTGATGATAGCCCCCGCCGCGAAAAGGTAGCGGGAGTATTTTCGATTCGGTAGAAATGGGAATGCGGGACGAGTTAATTAAACACGCGAAATCGATTTTGGTTCATGGTACTGATATCATTCGCGACCACAAAAGCCAAGTAAAATATTGACAAAAATACTCGTAAGTCCTGTTGTTTCGGCAAATTACAGCATAATTCATATTGACTTTTTCCCTCGCCTTTGGTACATTGGTAGTATGAACTGGAAGGCGGAATTGTAATGGATACTCCTTCATACAGCATGTTTGGTGAGAATCTTGTTGCCAACGGCGTGATCACCCAGGATCAGCTCCAAGAAGCCATCCATCGGCAGCAGACGAGCCTGCAAGGCAAGAAACTTGGGGAAGTGCTGGTTCGTATAGGGTATATCAGTAAAACCCACATTTCAGAGGGATTGGCGGAGCAATTGGGCATTCCGATTGTGAAACTTTCGGAACGCGAAATACCTGAAACCGTCCGTGGTCTCGTTGACGTTCGAATTGCACAGCTATACCGCGTTATCCCGGTCGAGGAAGAGAACGGTGTACTGAAGGTGGCAACTTCGGACCCTACAAACATCAATACTCTTGATAACCTCGTTCGATTGTTAGGCTGTCAGGTGGAACCTGTACTCTCAACCGAAGAGGAAATAAGCGGGGCCCTGGACAAATACTACGGCTTGGCGTCTGCCACGATAGAAACGATGCTTTCGACAGTAAGCAGTGCGAGTACGATGAGTACGCTGAGTACGATGTCGAACATGAGTTCGCTTGACAGTTCGGCCGGCAGCCTGGGCAGTTTGAGTTCGACGGATATGTCGATGAGCAGCATGAGTATGGACAGTCTGGATGTGGACGACGCGGCGTTGCCTGGTCAAGGTGCTGACGACGACGGTGACGACAGTCCGATTGTCCAATATGTGCAGCAGATGATCATGGAGGCATTCCGGCTTCGAGCGAGCGATATCCACGTGGAGCCTGGAAAATACGATGTGAAGGTTCGGTACCGAATTGATGGTGTATTGCAGTTGATGCCGACACCCCCTAAACGCGCGCAGAACGCGATAATATCGCGGTTGAAGATTATGTCTGGAATGGACATTGCGGAGAAACGAAAGCCTCAGGACGGCCGAATCAAAATACAAATTGGGGGTCGATCTATTGATCTTCGTGTAAGTGCGCTTCCAGCCTACTTCGGGGCGAGTATGGTTATGCGTATATTGGACAAAGATACCCTGAACCTGGGATTGGGTCAATTGGGTTTCAGTCCCGAAAATCAACATTCCTGGGAAGGCCTGCTTAGTCACAACACGGGGGTTATTCTTGTAACCGGGCCGACGGGCTCTGGCAAGACGACGACGTTGTACGCTTCGCTGTACAATCTTAACAAACCTGACACGAAACTGATTACAGTTGAAGACCCGGTTGAGTACCAGTTGACGGGAATTAATCAGGTGCAGATTCATCATGAAATCGGATGGGATTTCTCGCGAGCGCTTCGTGCTATATTCCGACAAGATCCTGATATCGTGATGGTTGGGGAAATACGTGACCTGGAAACCGCGGAAATTGCGATTAAGGCGGCATTGACCGGGCATCTGGTATTCTCGACTCTGCATACGAATGATGCTCCGAGTTCGATCACGCGTCTGATCGATATCGGCATAAAACCATTCATGGTCGCGTCTGGAGTGCGTGCAATCCTGGCGCAACGGCTGGTGCGCTCGATCTGTACGACCTGTAAAGAGCCTTATATTCCTGATGATGTAGAAGTAAGGCGTCTGGGGTTCCCAATTGATCTGGATAAGATAGAGATCGTACATGGTGTGGGATGTGACAACTGCCATGGGACGGGTTATACGGGTCGTATGGGCATTCATGAACTTCTGACGATGACAGATACCTTGCGCGCGATGATCATGCGCGGAGAGTCGTCTGTTGCAATACGTAAAGAGGCGCGACACGGCGGTATGATAACGTTGCGCGAAGACGCTTACAAGAAAGTGTTGAATGGTATTACGACGATCGAGGAATGCAACCGCCGCACAAAACTGGATGAACCATTGAAGCCTCGGGATGAAGTGCCGGTGACTGCGTAACCGAATGACCGAGGACGATTCGGTTACAAGACAGGAGAAAAATTAGTGGCGTACGAGATGGTGAGCTTATTGCGTATGTTGATCGACCGGGAAGGTTCGGATCTGCATATTGCTGTTGACAACCCCCCGGCTGCGCGGGTACATGGCGGAATCCACCATTTTGGTGATTCTCCGCTCACTCCCGAAGACGTTGAGCGACTCATGAAGAGTATCGCTTCGGTGGACAACCAGCAGGAACTCCAGGAAGTCGGCGGAACGGACTTCGGGTTTGCTTTCGAGGATGTCGCCCGGTTCCGCGTTTCGGTATTCAAGCAGCGCGGAAATATCGGGATAGT
>DTSJ01000101.1:0-4622 GCA_012965445.1 Candidatus Hydrogenedentota bacterium | reverse complement strand
CGATGGAGGAATTGGGGCTGCCGATGTCGCTCATTACGGTGATCAATCAGCCGCGCGGAATGATTCTGGTAACGGGCCCTACGGGTTCTGGAAAAAGCACGAGTCTTGCGGCGATGATCGATTGGTTGAACACTGAGATGGATCACCATATTATTACGATTGAAGACCCTATCGAGTTCTTCCACTATCACAAGAAAAGCATCATTACGCAGCGCGAGGTCGGTGTAGACGTCCCGTCGTTCTCGGAAGCGTTGCGTCGCGCACTGCGCATGGATCCAGACGTAATTCTTGTGGGGGAAATGCGCGACCTCGATACGATCGAGGCGGCCGTGAGCGCTGCAGAAACCGGCCATCTGGTATTCGGCACGTTGCACACCAGCGGTGCCGTGCGCACCATTGACCGACTTGTAGACGCCTTCCCGGCGAACCAGCAGGAACAAATCCGTACGCAGCTGTCCGGCAACCTCAAGGCTGTAATCTCGCAGGTCCTTTGCAAGCTCAAGGAGGGCGCTGGACGCGTCGCTGCTTTCGAAATTATGATTTCGACTCCGGCTATTCAGAATCTGATTCGAGACAACAAGTCTTACCGCATTACTTCGGCGATTCAGACCGGGCACAAATACGGCATGAACCTTATGGATGAGCACCTTCTGGCGTTGTGGAAGAAAGGCATCATTACTTACGAAGAAGCGCTGTCGAAGGCGCAGGACGCCATTGGACTTGAAGAAGCTGCATCAGTGTTGGAGCTGCCCGACGCACCGGCGCGTGCTCCGAAAAAGAAATAGTATTGAGCTAAACGAGCTTGACAGGTGAATTAGAATGGCGACCGTAGCAAATAAACCAAAATTAGGTGACATCCTGGTTGAGGCGGGTGTGATTACACCCCTTGAACTCGACGAGGGAATGCAGCGTCAACGCTTGACCGGGGACTTCCTGGGTCGTGTTCTGGCGAAGATGGAGCTGTGTACGGAGCAGGATGTCCTTGAGGCGCTGGGTGTGCAGCAGGGGATGGAGCGGGTCACTCTAAGCTCGCTTAAGATCAAAGACGAAGTACTGCGGAAACTCCCTTCGGATGTGGCTAAATTTTACAATGTCGTGCCTATCCGCGAGAAAGAAGACGGCACGATTATCGTCGCACTTGCCGATCCTCTGAATTTGAGCGTGATTGACGATCTCCAGCAGATAATGGGTTGCCGTGTCGAAGGGGCGGTGAGTAGTCTGGAGGAGGTTCAGCAGAGTATTAAATCGAACTATTCTTTCGAAGGCGATTCCATACACGGTACTTTGGAAGATCTGCTTGAAATCGTGGGTGACAAAGAGTTGACTTTGGAGGAGCTGGGTCAGCAGAAAATTATCGGCGACGTTGATAATCTCATCGAGCTTGCGCAGGAACCTGAGGTGATCAAAATTGTGAACCTGGTGCTTCTGGAGGCAGTCCAGAAAAAAGCGTCGGATGTTCACTTTGAAGTCTATGAAGAGGAATTTCGGGTTCGTATCCGTGTGGACGGTGTGCTGCATGAGATTGTCGCGCCTCCGAAGGCGATATCGATTGCTTTGATATCGCGGATAAAAATTATGTCGGATATGGATATTGGTGAACGACGACTGCCGCAGGATGCGCGAATTGAGCTCAAGGTAGGTGATTCTGATATTGATGTGCGTGTGGCGACGTTGCCGACATTGTACGGCGAGTGCGTGACGCTGCGTCTTCTGGATCGCCAGTCGGTTCAAGCCGACCTCAATAAAATAGGTCTGGCAGAGGACATGAAGAAAGAGGTCATCGAGATAATTCATCAGGCGAGTGGACTGTTCCTTGTTACGGGCCCGACGGGTTGCGGCAAGACGACGACGTTGTATGGCTGCCTGAATGAACTGAACGACATACGTGAAAAAATCATTACGTGCGAAGACCCTGTGGAACTTCAGATTGAGAACCTTGTGCAGGTGCAGATCAAAGAGGAAACGGGACTGACCTTCGCGAATACGCTTCGCTCGATTCTGCGTCAGGACCCGGATATTTGCATGGTGGGTGAGGTGCGCGATCTTGAAACGGCGAATATCTGCATTGAAGCGTCACTTACGGGACACATGGTGCTGAGTAGTATCCACACGAACAGTGCGGTGGAAACGATAACCCGTCTGCTCGATATGGACGTGGAACCTTTTCTGATAACGTCATCTCTTGAAGGCATCCTGGCGCAGCGACTGTTGCGGCGATTGTGCCGTGACTGCAGTCAGAAATTCAAGCCTGATCCGGAGGAAATGGAGAAGCTTGGCATTCCGGATGCATGGCGCAAAGATCCGAATTTTGCGATGTATCGCTCCAAAGGCTGCGCGGCGTGCGACTATATCGGGTACAGAGGCCGCACGGGGATATACGAATTGCTTCCGATCGACGATTCACTGCGCGAAATGATCTTGGACCGTTCCATGACGCACGTCATGCGGAAGTACGCACGGAAACACCTTGGAATGCGTACGCTTCGTGAATCTGCGCTTCTGCTGGCCGTACAAGGAATTACTTCCGTCGAGGAAGTCTTCACGCATACAGAGTTATTGATCGACTAATCAGGACAAGGAGAGACTGACATGTCAAAATTTGCCTATAAGGCCACGAACAAAGAGGGTAAATCCTCCTTTGGCGTGGTGGAAGCTGAGAGCCAGGCTCTGGCGGTTCAGGATATCCGCAACCTGGGTCTGTTTCCGACGAATCTTCGTGAGGCCACTCGTTCCGACGAAAAAAAGGCGCTGAAGGTCAAGTATGGCGACAGTATCAGCGAATTTTATTTTGGCGGCCTGAAGTGGAAACAGATTGTGATAATGACGCGGCAGTTGGCGACGCTGATCGATGCGGGCCTGCCGCTATTGCGCAGCCTAAATATTCTTGTCGCTCAGCAGCCGCCTTCAAAGCTGCGAGACGTTTTGCGCGAGGTGACTGCGGATGTGCAGTCCGGCGGGACGTTTTCCGAAGGACTTGCCAAACATCCGAAAGGTTTTGACCGCTTGTATGTGAATATGGTGCGCGCGGGCGAAGTCGGCGGTATGCTTGAGACGGTACTGAATCGGCTTGCTGAGTTCATGGAAAAGCGCATGGCGCTGCAGCGTAAAGTGAAGTCTGCGATGGTCTACCCGATCTTCGTAATCACGGCAGCTACTGGTATTGTATCGTTCCTGCTGGTGCGGGTTGTTCCGGTATTTGCGGAAATATTCGGCGAGTTCGGCGCGGGCCTTCCTGCACCGACTCAGTTTCTGGTGACGGTTTCAGACTTCATGGCCACTCAGTGGTGGCTGCTGCTGCTTGTTTTTAATTCCGCGCTTGTGACCAACAAACTTGTAAGAAAAATTCGTTTTGTTCGACGGACGACCGATATTATTTCTCTAAAGATACCGATGGTTGGCGCCCTGATCACAAAGGTTGCGGTAGCCCGATTCGCGCGAACACTCGGTACCCTGCTGAATTCCGGTGTACCTATCCTGCAATCGCTAAAAATCACGCGAGACACGATTACGAACTCCGTAATACAAGATGCTGTGACCCACGTACATGATCGGATTAAAGAAGGTGACACGATCGCGGCACCACTGGATGAATCGAAAGTGTTTCCGCCTATGGTGGTCAACATGATCGACGTTGGCGAGGAGACCGGTAGTCTGGACACTATGCTTAACAAAGTTGCGGATATCTATGACGCCGAGGTGGAGATGGCTGTTGACGGCCTGCTGTCGATGATGGAGCCCGCGATCATTCTGTTACTCGGCGCCGTGATCGGCTTCATTGTTGTCGCGCTCTATCTCCCAATCTTTACCCTGGGCGACGCGATGACGGAGGGGTCATAGGAACGGCCAACGCCACATACAGAACAGGCACAACTGCAACGCCGCGCCGCGGCTTAGATTTAGGAGTACCTGACATGAGAAATATCACCGCCATCGTCCGCACTGGGCGCGACAAAAAAAACCGGGGCTTCACGCTCGTCGAACTCCTTGTCGTCATCGCCATCATCGGTATTCTCGCGAGTATCGTTATTCCCAATGTAGCTGAAAACATAAGAAAAGGACAGATTACCAAAGCAGTCTCCGAAGTACGGGGAATCGATACTGCGATTACGTCAATGTTGTCTGATGTCCAGCGATCCAATTTCAGAAACTGGTTTGTCAAAGGTTCAGACCCTGACATTCTTTTGAATGCTCCCGCAAACGCAACGCCACCGGGTCTGATCACGGCTTTCGATTTTTACATGACGCCCGGGCAATTCGATCAGGATCTGCTTGCGACAGTCGTTCAAGATCTCGGTGATTTTTACACCGACATGTTCTATCAACTGCTTCGGCAGGGTAAGAATGCGGACATTGCAGTTGACCTGAAGCCTGAAATTCGTCAGAAACTTGGAAATTCCTATATGGATATAGGGCTTGACCCCTGGGACCAGCAGTACCAGTTTTGGCTCGGGCCGATGCGCGGGAAACTTCAAATATTCCGTTCCTATCGAATTGATGCTGCATTTACAGATGACATAGAGAACATGGAGTTAATCGACGTCTACAAGTATGACGTTGTTCAGCAAGGCAGAGAAAACGAAAAAGTTCCGGGTTCGCCAAAACAGGATTACTATGACGCAAAC
>DTSJ01000100.1 GCA_012965445.1 Candidatus Hydrogenedentota bacterium | reverse complement strand
ATCGATCGACAGATTCTGTCCATCCTGGCCGAAGAGAGCAACGCGGATCGGAACCGGCTCCTGCCGGAAGACTTGCGAGGTTAGGCATTACAACGCCCAAAACCCACACCGCGACTCTGTCCCGGTTCTGCATCGTTTCTGTTTACCTGTGAATCGGGTTCGATTCCCGGCTCCACGTGCAGTCCAGGATCGTGCCCTATAATCCGGTTTCGCCAGCTGATTTTGCGCGTTCGAGTCGTGTGGACTCGTCACCTTTGATGTAAACCGCGGAGATTACAAAACACAGGGCGGCAGGGATATAGACGAGCAAACTGTATAGCATTCCGCGTTGCAAAGCCTCGCCTGAATCCATACCGGATTCGTTCAGCGCGGTGCTGATCTGGCCGATGGTATAGGGGCCGAGGGCCAGTCCGATAAAGGTGATCATCAGGAGGTAAAATGCTGATGCGGTGGCGCGCATTCGGGGCAACACTAGTTCGTTGGCCAGGGCAACGCCGGATCCTAACCAGATGGATGAAACGGCGTTGACTATGTATGCGAGTTTGTATCCGAGCGTGGAGTCGTTGGTGGTAATTTGCCAAATTGCAATGGGCACGGTTAGGACAATCGAAATTATTCCGACGTATGGACGTGCACGAGGCGTCTTGGTCTTGAGCCAGTCTGAGAGGAAGCCGCCGGATGACACACCGACGAAGCCACCGATTGCACCGGCCAATCCGAAGTTTCTTCCCACGGTGACAATATCCTGCCCGTGTTCGCGAATATAATATGGGGAGAACCAGAACCCGAGGCCGTATGTGATAAAGGTGCAGCAGGCAAAGCCAATGATTCCGAAAAGTAGCGCATGGCTTCGAAATATCATGGTGAATGTGACGCGGTCCCTTATGGATAAATTCTGGATCCAGGACAGGGTTGCGTATATCCCGATACCCAGGGCTATCCATTGGGCTCTCGCGGATTCGCCGAGCCATGAAATTAGACCCCAGGCGGTAAGGGCGATGATGCCTGCTCCGATGATATTGATGAGAAGAATCTTGCGGGATGCGCCCTCTCGAACAAGACTCAATACGGTAAACGGCGGTACGACTGCGGCCAATTGGTTGAAGAATTCTCGAAACGGATGAGGGTGTTTTTCCGCAGATACAATTCCCTCGCTTGACCCGCGCACGGGTTCACGTAGCGTCCACACCCATGCAGCCATGAAGATTCCAGGGATTCCGACGACGAAAAACGCAACATGCCATCCAGACAAGCCGAAGGGAGCATCGCTTTCCGCATATGCGGTGTTCCATGCATTCACTATCCAGGCTCCTAGAAACATTCCGATACCCGAGCCGACGTACACGCCACTGGAGTAGATGGCCATGGCGGTGGCACGCATCCTGGGAGGGAAATAGTCGCCTAACATGGAATAGGCGGACGGGCTGGCACTGGCCTCTCCGACACCGACGCCCATACGATATGTGCCGAGGGCTAAAAAACCGCGCGCCGTTCCCGAGAGGGCTGTCATAACGCTCCAGAACAAGAGGCCTATCGAGATCAGGCTTTTGCGATTCCAGACGTCAGCGAGCTTGCCAAGGGGAATGCCGAACAGGGCGTAAAAAACGGCAAAGGCGGTTCCAAATAGAAACCCCATCTGTGCGTCGCTTATGCCAAGGTCCGCCTTGATCTCTTCGGCCAGGATGGACAGAATCTGTCGATCGATGAAGTTGAATATGTAGACGATAAAGAGAACGCCCAGAACATACTTTGGATACCATCCCCCGACGTCATGATGCTCGGCATTGTGGGGCGATTGAACCTCGGTGGAACCTGACTCGTCTACATCCTGCATAGCAGCACTCCTGTGAACATCATGGAACCTAATTTCGTGGGGCGGGCCGTTATGTAATGCTCCACCCATGGTGGACAGCTGCACTGATAACTTATGCCTCCATCTTCGCCACGAGCTTTGGACGATTAAAGCAAATTGAAATATGAATTTCAAACTCTACCAAGATGTTTTATTGAGCGCGACTGGGAGATGTTGTTTTGTGAAGTAAGAATTAGTGTTGTGCATCGCAATTGTTCACCCGCGCCAATATTATAGAAGAATCTACCCTGGCATTGGATTGGTCCTAACCCTCTAACCGAGTCCACTTTTTGCTATTGTAAAAGGTCGCAAATTGGATTCCAAGAAGGACTTCACAATCCCAAAACTCCACGCTATACTAACTTAACAACTGGTACCATGAACGGGGTTAGACCAGATATCAAGGAGCAATCATCCCTGATTAAACGCAGGAAATCAAGAGATCGAGATTTCCTGCTCAAAAACGTATATGCTCTTTATTCAAAGGGTACAAAGAGTTAGGCCGATATTTTTGACCCTACGCCTACGAGGAAATATTGTCGCCGTTCCTCACGTCGGCGGACTACATTATCACTACGAACGAAGAGCTGCATGATGCCCGTAAACAAAAGCGGATCAGTTTTCGGGATGCACAGCCTCCCGAAGCCGGATCTTTGGAGTGCGCGGAAATGAAGACTCTACACGATGCGCATTGATTTCATGTACTCGCTGTCGTAGGCGCGAGCACCGTAGTCGGCAAGAAGTGTCTTATCGTCTTCCCTAAACATCGTGTCGCCGGTAATGATGGCTAAGTTGTCGTCCACGTCTTCGATTACCGACATGCCGATGTTTAACATCGAGACGCGTTCATCTTGAAGTACCCAGCGGACTGCTGCTCCCGGCAGCGCTTTGCGCTGATCAGGATCGTATTCCGCAACTACGGCCTTACTTCCTCGACCAAGGATGTTCAGACCCATTACCTTCATTATTACTATTCCCATGTCCAGCTCGTGTGCGCGGGCCATGCACTTCTCGCGCCACTCGATGTTCCGGTCTGACAGCCGCATGTCCATGCCTTTTCGCATGTAACCGCGCGCGAGGAGGACCTGATCAAAGTTACCAGTATCGATCATTGTGTAAACAGTTTCGAAGGCCACATGTGTGGTTACACCAATAAAACGTATGAGACCTTCACTTCGCATCTTCTCGAGTTCTTCATAGATTTTCATCCCGCCCTGAGCGCCTACAGCTTCAATGACGGGGCTGTGAATTTGCATACAATCTACGTAGTCTGTCTGGAGTTGTTCAAGACTCTTCTCAACACTGCGTCGGGCAGCCTGAGCGGGCGCTGCAACCTTCGTGGCGATGTACACGTTGTCGCGTACGCCTTCTAATCCTTGGGCCATAATACCTTCGCTCTCGCCATATACCCTCGCTGTATCGAAATAGCGGACGCCCTTATCGTATGCATGGCGAACCATCTCCGCGCGCTTCTCTACATCGGGCAACGGCACATTGTAGGACGCTTCCCACTGGTTGACCATGGCAGAGCCTCCGTGACCCAAAATAGGCAGCACGTGGCCTGTTTTACCGAACGCGCGCTCAGGGATAACACCTGCAAGCGATATTTTCTTCTCGGTAGCGGCGGCCGCTGTACCCGATGCGCCCCCCAGAACGACAGCTCCAGTGGTCACTTGCAAACTGCTTTTCAAAAAGTCGCGTCGATCCATATTCGATTTGTCATTCATAGCGCAGCCTCCTTAGGACAGTGTATTAATTTTCGATGGCACTTGAGGGTGTTATTTTTATACCCGGCAGCTTTTGGTCAATATTGACACGCCATTCTGAATTTTCGGCTAAATGATAGATTTCTATGTAATGTAGCCGAATTCGTCTCAAAAATCAACATATGTGCTTGGTTCGGGGCGTTTTTGACGTTAGGCTGAGTTTTTTGACCCTACGGGGTATACGCTAACTAGCGTATTCAGTAATACTTGCGTATGGTCGGGGTGAGAGGATTTGAACCTCCGGCCTCTTCGTTCCGCACGAATACGAGTAAGTATGCTGAATCAACTAAACCCAATAGAATCAATGTACTACTTCATTGCAAAGGTTGCAAGTTTTGCGCATTTTGTACGCCATTTCACCCCGTTGCGGACAATTGTCCGTTTGGTGTTTCGAGGAGGTCAGAGACTTTTAAACTCCGAGACCGAGGGGGGGAGGGGGGACGAGATGCGCACTCGCGGACAGACAAACATGGGCTTACAGGTTGTGGGTTGTTTTGAGAGTTGAAGGTCTTGACACGGGCGGGCTACCCTAGTCCCACCCTCTAACCGAGTCCACTTTTTGCTATTGTAAAAGGTCGTAAATTGGATTCCAAGAAGGACTTCACATACATGAATCTCAACGCTATACTAACTTAACCACTGGTACCGTGAACGGGGTTAGACCAGTCCTTTTCTAGAGGGGCTTGAGTACAGTGCATTTGAGATACCCAAGGCATTTCTTGAATACATTATCCAATCATCAGAGGAGGAAGTATTCAGTGGAATGGGATCAGCCCCGCTTGTACTTTTTGTTTTTACGCTGACGTGTAACGGTTATTACTCTTGAGCCATCAACAACAATAAGCCTCACATTTTTTGTAGCCTTTTCTATCAAATCTATTATCTGGTGACATTGGCTAATAATTCTTTCACCATCGCTTGACTTGATCTGCAAAAACTCTGCATCGTGAGATGCTGGACATGATTCGCCAAACGCCCAAATTATTTTCACTACGTCCTCTGAAATTCCACGTTGGCGTGCTCTTTCTTCTGCATGTT
>DTSJ01000099.1 GCA_012965445.1 Candidatus Hydrogenedentota bacterium | reverse complement strand
GCATTGGATAGTGCCCAGCGATTCTCCCGTCGCAGGGTAGATGTTTTCAATTTGGTTTTCAGATTGTGAATCAACGTATTCGCCTTCTATAAACGAACGTCGCTCGGTTGGCTCTAGCACAAATTTAATTCCAATCTTCGCAGTTAATATCTTCCTTAACTCGTTGAAGAATAACGAACAAGGAGTAGCGTTACGCTAATTGCCACGCGGATACGTGTTCATATACAATACGGAATGCTTAATCAGGACTCAAATTTTTTACTCGCAATACGCCGGCTATCCGTGGTTATCGCGCTGACTGGGCTTGGCGCATTGACAGCCCTTGGCTGTAGCTCGTCGTCGACGACATCCACGGACGAGGTGGCCACGGTGCGCATGTCCGATGTCGGGTGGTCGGACATTACCGTTACAACCGCCGCAGTCGGGGTTGTGCTGGAAGCCATCGGCTACAAGGTTGATGTCCAAATGCTATCGGTCCCAGTAACCTACGCGAGTCTGAAGAACGGCGATATCGATATTTTTATGGGTACATGGCTTCCCGCGCAATCGCAAGATTTGGCTCCCTATCTCAAGGACGGCTCGGTAGAGAAAGTTCGCGTTAATTTAACGGGCGCAAAGTACACCATGGCCGTGCCGGACTATGTTGCAGAAGGTGGGCTTACTTCGTTTGCAGATATTGCCAAATTTCGCGACAAAATCGACGGCAAAATCTATGGTATCGAACCGGGTAACGATGGTAATCGTCTTGTGTTGGATATGATATCCGAAAATAAATTTGGCCTCGAGGGTTTCGAACTCGTGGAGAGTAGCGAGCAAGGTATGTTGGCCCAGGTGAAACGCGCTGCGGATCGCATGGAATGGATCGTCTTTCTCGGCTGGGCGCCCCATCCGATGAATACCCGGTACGATATGACGTATCTCTCGGGAGGCGATGACGTTTTTGGCCCTGATTTTGGAGGTGCGACGGTGACGACAGTTGCGCGCGCGGGTTTCCTCGACAGCTGTGGAAGTTGCAAGCAACTTTTCGAAAACATCACGTTCACATTGGAGATGGAGAATACGCTGATGGGTGCGATGTTGGACGAAAAGAAAGAGCCAGAGGCCGCCGCGATCGAATGGTTTCGTGCCCATCCCGAGGTTCTCGATCAGTGGCTGGACGGCGTCGTCACGTTGGACGGGAAGGACGCTTTGCCCCACGTGAAACAGGCGCTCGGCGTGACTCAATGAATTGCGCGTCACATGCCTAATCCGGGTGTCTGATCGTGAGTAATTACAAACTACCCTTCGGCCGCGGAGTCGAATCGGGAATCGATTGGCTCAGTGAGAACCTTGCGCCACTTCTCGATGCGCTGAGCAACTCACTTCAAATTGTTATTGAATCTACTATTTCCGCACTGACATTTTGTCCGCCTCCGCTGTTTATCGCCGTGACGGCAATAGGCTCGTTCGTACTACGCCGCTCTTACGGATTAAGTTTCTTTGTGATGATTGCGTTCCTAATCATTTGGAACCTCTCTTACTGGAACGCGACGATGGAAACGTTGGGGCTGGTCCTCTGCTCAACCGTAACTTGCATTATTATCGGTGTACCACTCGGCATCGCCGCAGCCCATCGCCCCAACCTCTACCAGGTGCTACGCCCCCTATTGGATTTGATGCAAACGATCCCGCCGTTTGTCTATTTAATTCCGACGCTCATTCTTTTCGGGTTAGGGGTTGTCCCGGGACTAATTTCAACTGTGGTATTCGCGCTGCCGGCCACGGTTCGACTCACCCACCTGGGAATCTCCAGTGTGCCCGAAGTGCTCATGGAAACAGGCAAAGCCTTCGGCCTCACACGAAATCAAATCCTTCGAAAGATCGAAATTCCGCACGCTTTACCGACGATTCAAGCGGGCATAACGCAGTGCATCATGCTATCGCTTTCGATGGTCGTCATCGCGGCGCTAGTCGGTGCGGACGGCCTGGGTAAACCCGTCGTACGCGCGCTGAACACCGTCGACGTGGCCAAGGGCGTTGAAGCAGGTCTTGCCATAGTTCTTCTCGCTATCGTACTGGATCGTGTAAGCAAGCCGCGAGTATCATCCGCGGCCAAAAAGGTAGATGCCTAATGCTATCGATCGAAAACGTATCGGTAATTTTTGGTTCGTCGCCGCAAGACGCACTGACATTGATGGACCAAGGAGAGGATCGCGCCAGCATATTGGAGTCCACAGGTCAGGTCATTGGCGTCGGAGATGCAACCGTAGAAATTGAAGAGGGTCAAATATGCGTGTTCATGGGTCTTTCCGGATCAGGCAAGTCTACGCTCCTACGATGTTTCAATGGACTTCATACACCCGCGCGCGGTCGAGTGGTCATTGGCAGCGGCCCGGACGCGCTCGATCCGGGAAATTGCTCTGAACTCGAACTACGAGAAATCCGCAGAAATCGCATCGCTATGGTATTCCAAAGCTACGCGCTACTACCTTGGCGCACCGTGCGGCAGAATGTAGCTCTCGGTCTTGAGATAAGCGGTCTGACCAAAGCTGAAATCGATGAGCGTGTCGAAGAAAAACTTCATCTAGTAGAATTGGATACGCGGGCCGATTCGCCTATCGCCGAACTCTCTGGTGGAATGCAACAGCGCGTCGGTCTCGCCCGCGCGCTGGCAACCGAGGCAGACATCCTTCTGCTCGATGAACCATTCTCAGCGTTGGATCCAATCATTCGCAATGGTCTCCAAGACGAGCTGCTTGCGCTCCAGTCGAAGCTCAACAAAACAATTGTTTTCGTGACGCACGATTTGGACGAAGCGTTAAAACTGGGTAATCAAGTGGTGATCATGGATCGCGGCCGTATTGTCCAGCAAGGAAGTCCGGAACAAATTGTACTTAATCCCGCAAATGACTACGTAAAACAGTTCGTGAGCAACATGAATCCTTTGAATGTGTTCAAAGCCTCCACCGTGATGATTCCATTATCGAAATTACCTCGCGCAAACGACCGCGTCATCATCGCAGAAAACAAAATGGAAGTTCTCCTGAATTCGAAGGACGAAATTGTCTCAGTAGAATTGGATGAGATACCCGTTCCAAAACTCGATGAGCCCCGTGATTCCATCGCTAAAAACCGAGATTTAATTATTCGAGATCCCGAGACCCCTGTGCGCGAATTACTCGAAATATTGGCAAACACATCTTTAGTAGTCATTGTGTGTTCAGGCGGGCGAATGCTTGGCATCGTTCGGGGAACGGAAATCCTAATCGCGCTTGGCAACTGAAAGAGCGTTAAAAATGTCGTCGAGCGGAGTTCAGTATGATACTCAGATCACCGTAGGGTCAATTTAGTCAGCCTACATGCACAGCTTCTCGATTATGGCTGAACTCAGATAGATTGAACTCTGAGGACCAAGTGGTATAACATTTTGTATAACACTTTGCGAAAAAAATTGTCGTTTTGTGGCAGTTCGTGGCGTTATGTGACGCTTCGAAATTTAGTGTAAGTTGTTTGTCTGGCAGTGATTGACGGTATCTGGCAGTTCGTGGCATTTCTATTTACTTGTCTACGGACCAGGAGGTCGGGGGTTCGAATCCCTCCGGGTACGCCATTTATAACACATGCTGATTCGGTGACTTACACCGATTACTCGCAAAACGCGACGCAGCCTTTAGTCCAAAAAAAGTGTGTAGTACTACACTTTTACTGAAGGAAGTCGTGAATGCCCAGTAAAACCAGTCTTTCTACACCCAAGTATTGTCTCCACAAGGCCACCGGACAAGGATTTGTCAGGCTCAACGGAAAGATGCATTACTTGGGAGAATACGACTCCTCGGAATCTCTTCAGAAGTATCATCAACTCGTCGCCCGATGGGAAGTAGACGGACGTGTACCTCTCGTAGCTCCTGATGATGTCCGCATTGTCCACCTCATCGAGCGATACTTTGTTTGGGCGAAATCCTACTACACCAAGCCGGACGGGACACCGATGTCACAAATTACCATTATTAGACCTGTGTCTCGCAAATAATCATCCGTACTGTTACTATTGATGCATCCGTCTTGGCTATGAAGGCATCATTTGATGCCAAGATTCATTAGCGTTACGAACGGAGTGAAGCCGCATGAATGCTACACGATCTATTAAATGCGAGGCACAGGTGCTAACTGATCTCGCAGAACTAACAGTACGCTCTGAACGCCCATACGCCTAGATTAAAAGGTAGAACTATTTCTGAACTGCGAAGCTTGTAACGTTGTAAATGTGGTGAATCATTGGATCGCAATAATTATTAGGGAGTGAGGCGGGACGTCAATCATTCCGTTCTCTATTGTCAATCTTATTTTACGAGGGGCCACCCTGTTTGGGTGATCGACGTCATTAAAGGCGTCTGGGCTGTCACCAGAAAGAACAATTGCAGCGACTTCACCGTCTATATTCTTGTCGCCAAATTGCAATGAAATCGATGCGCTGGACTCGGGGTGCCGATTGATTAGAGCGACTTTCCACTCGTTGCTTCCGGGATCAATTGTTGTGATTGCATCCACTGCAGCGATATTTTCTGCTATTCCGGGGAGGTTACTGCTTGTCACGGCAACAGGAGAAATCGTGCTGCCAAGTTCGTTCGCGTACATCTGCATCACGTGAAACGTCGTGCGCTTGACCAATCCTTTCGGGTGCACAAAAAGGGGCCCGCGCGCATTCACGATAGGGGCGATG
>DTSJ01000098.1 GCA_012965445.1 Candidatus Hydrogenedentota bacterium | reverse complement strand
GGTGTATATGGAAATCGAGGGTCAGAGCAACGCGGCTCGGAACCGGCTCCCTGTATTCAACAGTTTGTCACACAATCGTCATATAATTGACAGGGTTTCGCAATATATCTAAGTTATCATTGTAATATTGTGAAGAAATGAAGATGGTTGTAAGCATTTTTAAACTAGGAGTGAATCCATGTCGTATCGCAATTCGTTAGTCTTAATCCCTGCACTTTCTTTCGTGTTATCCGTATCTGCAATGGCGGACATCACCATGAACAACGGTGCGGACATAAACATGAATCTCAATGCTATACTAACTTAAGCACTGGTACCGTGAACGGGCTTAGACCAATCGTACCCCGATTCTTATACCGTTTGTAAAAGCATTTGTGTACTAAACCAGAAAGGGTTCAACCATGAAACCATCAACAGCTCTATTCGCGTCGGTCGTGGCGATCTGCTGCACGATCAATCTAGTCACCGGGCAGATACACTTTGCCGACGGTACAAACCAGAGTACAGCGTATACCGGACAAGCGGTCGCGAGTGTCGTGCCGCCTGGAAAGGCTTTCACCTTCAATGGTCCATCTTCCGATGGAACCTTTAATACGTCTGGTACTGTTCCTATGGGTCAAGAGCTTGTAGTATTACAATGCTTAATCAGTGGAGATCTCGACCTTTTGGCTCATTTGTACAATGTTGCTGGCGGTGGCGGTGACCCGATCCTTATAACCCGATTAAGGCAAGGCGGCGAGATCACCAGTGATCATTACCGACCGGGACACGAAGTATATGATTTCCATAATGGAACTTTTGTCATCGACGAAGGCAGATACTTGGAATTAGTGGTGAGCGGGTACTGGAATCAATACTCTGATCCCGTTACCATCTTCGGCTACTACCGCGACAAAGAACCTGGTGGTGGCGGAGGTGGTGCATAGTATCGCGTTTCGATTATTCGCCCTCACTCGATGTCCGGCAGCTTAAAACGGTCGAAGTCGTCCAGGTCGTCTACCTTCAAAATCGGGTCTTGTTCTTCGAGTTTATCCAGGTCTGGAAAGTCCGGCATCGAGTCTAAATCCATCTTCACCGGGTCTTGTTCTTCGAGCTTGTCCAGGTCTGGAAAGTCTACCCCGTCCAGATTCAGATCGATATTCGCCGCTTGTTCGTCGCCCGCGCGTTCCGATTCTCCCCTTGCGATAATCGCCCTCAGTTCTTCATCCGTGTAATCCTCTGGTCCTAACCCTCTAACCGAGTCCACTTTTTGCTATTGTAAAAGGTCGCAAATTGGATTCCAAGAAGGACTTCACAATCCCAAAACTCCACGCTATACTAACTTAACCACTGGTACCATGAACGGGGTTAGACCACCAGTTCATAAGGCTGACGCACCGCTATCGACAGTGAGTAGCGCGAATAGATAAATGAAAATGAGAAGTCGATAGCACGGCACAGTTGAACACAATCCGAAGAGCTGGGAAAAAACTCTACATCGGTTCTGCGCGTGGAGCTAGCTAAATTCAGGGTATAGAGTAAAAGAGTAAGAGTTCATAGGGCTACGGAGTCCGCGCAATACGAATCCCGATGTAGTTGTAGCGGTAGCCCGGCGTGCTGCTGCTACGATTTGCCGACCGACAGTCGTAACCACTGTTGTACCACGACCCGCCGCGCAACACCCGGCTACTTCCCGAAGACGCCCCCGTGGGACCAGTCACACTGCCACTCGAATAGTCGCCGTACCAATCGCTACACCATTCCCATACGTTCCCGTGCATGTCGTATAATCCCCATGCATTAGGCTTGAAACTACCTACAGATGTCGTCTTCTTGCGGTATGCCCCCTTGGATGCGCCGCCGTAAGGAGAATTCCCGTAAAAGTTCGCCTGACTTGATGATAGGCTGTTCCCGTAGTGCGTCGCGGTCGTCGTTCCGGCGCGACACGCATATTCCCATTCTGCTTCCGTGGGTAAGCGATACTCGCTGCCCTTCTTGCTCAAATACCCCTGGATATCATCCCAGGAGACTTGCTCCACTGGATTGTTAGAGCCTGAAAAGCTGGACGGACTATTGCCCATCACGGACTTCCATTCTGCCTGTGTCACTTCGTATTTACCTAACCAGAAACCATTGGTTAGTGTGACCTTGTGTTGGCGTTCGTTATCTTTTCGCTTATCCTCGCTATTCGGGCTGCCCATCGTGAAGCTACCTTTGGGTATCCATACGAACTCCATTCCGTCAAATTCCCGGACTTCGCCAGTACGGTGAGAGCCGATGGCACTCGCCTCATTTTCAGCGCCGCCATCATCCGATTCATCAGTGCTACTTGAGCATCCGGTAAAAATGAGGGATGCTAGTAATATAGGCATAAGCGTATACGAATTCTTCATCGTTCGGAATCCCTGTAAGGTGGAGTAGGGGGTTAGTATACTGGATGTTGGGAGCGAGGGCAAGGGGATGTACGCCAAAAACGCCCCAATCAGTGCTTCGCTTCTCAGGCGCCGTTTACACTGTTTACGAAACTTACGATGCCTCGTAAGTTGGACGCCAAGAAATGTGTTGAAACTCCCTCGCTCCTCAATATTAGCGAGATGGCGACAGTAGACAACCCCGTAGGGTCAAAAATCTCAGCCAACGTCTACGAGCCCTATGAGTTAGGCCAAATATTTTGACTCCACGGGGCGGTTTTTGAGAGTTATGGGTTTTGACACAAACTAACCGTTCTCCCCTACTCCTTTATCGATAGGGAAATTTCAGAAGCACGTGTTTCGGCAATAGCAATATCGTCGGGAGGCATCTTTGAAATCATCGCCTCAATCATAGTCTCAGCCTCGGGAACCTCGTGCGCGACTTTATACCAAGCGAGACCTTCGACGTAGTCAGTCTTGACACCCAGGCCCAAGACGTACATATTGCCAAGTTTCACCTGAGCCATCGGATGACCATCTTTGGCGGCTATTCGGAAGTACTTAACCGCCTCTTCGTAGTTGACCTCTACCCCTTGTCCCATGGCGTACAAGCTTCCCAGATTCGATATCGCAACAAGGTCGCCCTGCATGGCTGCTCTGCTCGTCCACAGGAATGCTTGGTCAAAATCTTGCGTTACACCACGGGCTTCGACGTAGAGAGCACCGAGTTCTCTTTGTGCGGAGTCCAGTTTCTGGTTTGCTGCCTTTCGAACCAGTTCGAATCCCTTGTCAAGGTCTGTCTCGATACCATTACCTCGAACATACAGCATCCCAAGTTCCAACTGCGCTTCGGGTCTTCCACCTTCCGCCAGAGGCTTGAGCAGTTCTGCCGCTTTTCGATGGTCAATTTCAATGCCATGTCCTTTGAGGTAAAGCATCGCCAACTCATAGCGAGCGGTGGAGAGTCCGTTTCTTGACGCTTCCTCAAACCATCGCAAAGCATTTTCATAGCTTTGTTCAACACCATCTCCTTCCCTGTAGATATACCCCATGACGAGTTGTGCTCCCGGATGCTCGAGTTTCGCCGCTTGCAGACACAACTCAGCGGATTTTTCGAGATTCAAGGGGACTCCATCGCCAACCTTGTAGCGAAATGCCAATTGAAAGAGCTTTGAAGGGTCATCCTCCTCCAGTGCTTCAGATTCGGCTGGGGAGCATCCTGCCTGGGCTATGCCAACAAGAAGAATGATTGTTGTGATTCGTGGACTGCGTACTCCAGCAATATGCTTCACGGTTCTACTCCCCCAATGCCTCAAAGTTACCTGTTGTCGGAGTCGATACCCGACACTTCTATTAGCCTGTTTCCTTCGATTACGTCTTTTTCTACTCCCAATCCATGTAGGAGTAGAGTTCCGTACACAAACTGTCCTCGTGGGATACCCTCCTTCGAGTAATCCTTAAAAAACTGAATGATGCGCCTATCGAAACTTGGCCATCCCTCTACTTGGTAGATTACGACAATCTTGAGTTGAATCAGGGCAGTTGAAGACATCAGCCATGCTTCCCGAATTAAGGCCTCGATAGCTTTTTCCTTGTCGCCCTGGTGGGAATAGTTGAATCCCGCTGACTTAGTTCGCAGGTATTCCATCGGGTCATCTGAATCAAGACGTTTGCTCGTTGTTTCGTCAATTACCAAGTTCGGGAACTCATCCAGATACTCTGCGCGTAGTTTCGATTGCATTTCATCCAGCAGCATCATCGCTTCGAATGAACCTGATTCAACAACCATCTTACGAAGAGGCCTGCCTACTGCTTGAGTGTCCATCCCCTTTCCCCAGTTCAGGAGATGCTGAGAGCCTAGTTCAATCTGGTCGGCTATCGCTTCTTCTTGTCTGGGAACCAAGTTCGCATTTGTTTCGCTGCAGGCCAACAACAAAAGAGTAAGTACACAAACGATCGATGGCAGGTTGGAATTGTTCATATCCGTGCGGAGTCCTTTTCTACGTTCACCGTACATTCCGTTGGAGGTATACATCCCCTCCGATTGGAAAAAGTTCGATGTAATTGTAGGGACTCACTTTCCGAGGAACTCTCCGGTTCGTATTGAGAACTGACGGTCCCAACTGAGTTGGAATTGGACGAACTTGAACATTAGTAGAGCCTAAATGACCAAGGCAGAAACGTCAATGATGTCAGTGCGGATGATTATTTGCGAGGCACAGGACATAATTTCTCTCGCGGCGAGCCCGATCGCACCAATCTGACACGAACACCGAGACGAACTCAGATCAGAGAATTCGGTTCGAGTCCGATCAACGTTCGACCGTAGG
>DTSJ01000097.1 GCA_012965445.1 Candidatus Hydrogenedentota bacterium | reverse complement strand
CTTGGAGGAGCATGGGGATCTTATTTAGGCCTACTTTTTCTTTCGAGTGGATTTGCTGCAATAGGTTTTGACCAAGCTGCAGGTGCTGCATTTTTTGGCTTTTTCTTGTTTCGGCGAGTTCTGCCGTCCGGGTGAGTAGAACGAGACAGGCGCCTAGTACGGTGACTGAGAATATGATTGATCTTCTTTGCATTCGGTGCAGGCTCCTTTTCGATTGATCTGTCTGCTGAGCGGGTAACACTGTATAGGTTCCGTTTTATTCTCGATTATGTGACAGGTTCGGGCCGCAGCCGTTTCCACTTGTGAATGCTGGAGGCTCACTATAAGAGGCTGTCCTATTTGCGCTTAGAACGGTGAACTCGGTATTCTTGAGGAGGTTTGGAATTGCGGATCTATTGAAACGAATTTCCCCAGGCACAGCAACACAAAAACGATCTCAAGTCAGATAATCCGGGCAGATTGAATGGACATTCTCCAAGTGAATAAGTTCTTTCGTGTCGTCGGAGGCTCGGAACGGTATATGTTTGAGTGCAGTCGCATGCTGGAGGAGAAGGGGCATACGGTTTTCGGCTTTTCCATGCAGCACCCCGAAAATGTCCCCTCTCCAACGTCAGACTATTTCGTCCGCAACATCGAATACAAGAACACCTCGGCGGCATATAAAATTTCAACCCTTGCCAGCACGGTTGGTAAGACGGTGTATTCGTTTGAGTCTAAGCGAAAAATCGAATCGCTGGTGCTTGCGCGAAAGCCGGATTTGGCACACGTTCATATGATCAGTCATCAGATATCGCCGTCAATACTGCCTGTTTTTCGGAAACACGGCATACCGGTGGTGCAGACTTGTCATGAGTATAAGCTGGTGTGTCCGAATTACAAGTTGTATATCGAAGAGGAGCATAAAATCTGCGAGCGCTGTATTGGCGGTGCATACCGCAATGCCGTTCATCATCGGTGTATCAAGAATTCCATTCCGGCGAGTGCGCTTGCCGCCGGGGCGATGTATTTTCACAAGGCGACACAGATCTATGAGCGCAATATCGATTTGTTCATTTGTCCGAGTGCCTTTATGGCCGGAAAGCTGGCCCAGGGGGGTATTCCGGAATCGAAGATTCGACACCTCCCCAATTTTGTCGATGTGAACGCGTATGTGCCGTCTTACGAGAATGAAGGGTACGTGTTATTCATGGGGCGGCTTTCGGAGGAAAAGGGGATTATGACGCTTTTGAAGGCGATGCGTCTGAATCCTTCGACGAAGCTCGTCATTGCGGGTGAAGGGCCGCTGCATGCGGAGATCGAGACGTACATCGAAACTCACGGGATGAAACAGGTTTCTCTTGCGGGGCATAAGGACGGCGATGCGTTGAAGAGTCTGCTTGGCGGTGCCGCCTTTCTGGTACTGCCTTCTGAGTGGTACGAGAACAGTCCTATGGTTATTCTCGAAGCGTTTGCTTCCGGCAAACCCGTCGTAGCATCATCGATCGGCGGGATACCTGAGTCGATCAACGACGGAAAAACGGGGTACTTGTACGACGCGGGGGATGAAGAAGCGCTGGCGGACTGCATTGACCGTATGCTGAAGGACAGCGGCACCTGTCTGACTATGGGGCGTGCCGCTCGTGCGAAGGTCGAGGAGTTGTGTGAGGGTCACTATGAAAAGTTGATGGCACTTTATCGCGAAGCCGGGGCACGGTGTTGAATCGATGAATGCGCCTACACCCAGATGTAGCGTTGTCATTCCCTTGTACAACCATTCCGGCTCGATTCAGCAATGTGTGGATTCTGTATTGGACCAGAGCTTCCGTGACTTTGAAATCATTGTGGTCGACGACGGATCGACGGATGGAGGCGGGACCTTGGTGTCGAAGATGGAGGATTCCCGTGTACGCGTGGTGACGCAGGAGAACGGCGGCGTGTCCGTCGCACGGAATCGAGGGATAGAGGAAGCGCGAGCAAGTATCGTTGCTTTTCTGGATGCGGACGACGAGTGGTATTCGGACTATTTGGAATCGATTGTCGGGTTGGCGGACAAGCACCTGGATTGCGACGTGTACGCGACATCCTATTTAACAATTGATGCCGAGGGCAATGAGCAGGAGCCGTTGAAGCGACGATTTGCATCGCAGGAATCTGAGTTCGTATTCGACAACTATTTTGAGGCGGCTGGTGTGTCTTCGCCGCCGCTCTGGACGGGTACGGTTGCGGCCAGCAAGTCGGCTTTGCTTCAAATCGGCGGATTTCCGGAGGGGATCGCCAGCGGAGAGGATTTGTTGACTTGGGCGCGGCTGTTTGCGGAATTCGATATTGCGTATCTGCCGCTCGCCAAGGGTGTGTATCGGAGAGACTCCTTGTCCTGGAAGCATGAGAAGCGCGTTCCGGAGGCAGGTGATCCGGTTGGAGAAGGACTATGTGCGATTCTTTCGAATCCAGACGTGCCCGCTACAAAAAAGGCCGGACTTCGTTGCTATATTGGGCTATGGAAAAAAATTCGTGCATCGCACTGGATTGCTTTGGAGAACCGGGCTGAGGCGCTCACGGCGGTTGGTCAATCGCTCGCCTATTACCCCTGGAACTTGAAAGTGTGGCTGTATATTCCGTTTTTACTGATGCCGTCATCATTGCGTGATTGGTCGATTACGATGGTCGAGAAAAATTCGGACCAGGGAAGAGGTCGTGTTTGATGGAGCGTCAAAAACTGACTGTGCTTGGACCTGGCGATCCCTTGCCCGATGACGGTCATGCCGTGCTACTCATTGATGATCAGACGTATTCCAAAGAGACGTTCGAATCACTTGCGGACAAAGTTGTACTTGGCGAGAGTATCGCAGAAGTGCAATCCGGGTATCGATTGAAGGACGACGCACGGGAAGCTCTCGCGGGCATCGACGAGGTCAGCGGCCACGTACTGTTTTTTGCGACCGACGACACGCACGCTAACACCTTTCTTCGGATTGCGCCGCACTGCAGCCGAAGCACAATCGTCGTACACAGGACGCTCGACCTAGGTGCGCGCGCGGCACTGGAAGCCGAAGGTGTGCATTACGTCGTTCATTCTCGAAACCTTCGCGAATTTTCCGAAGCGGACATCGCGATCATGGGCAACGACAATGGAAAAGAGGAACGTCTGTTTATCCATCACTGCAGGAGTCACAGGATTCCGGTGATCTGTCTTCAGGAAGCGGTGAACATGGATTTTGACGGCCCGGTAATGCGCTGGACGGACAGAACATTCGTCGGGGGTACTCACGCCCTTCGATACCACACACGAACGATGAACGTATTGACCGGCAATCCGCGTTACGACGATATTCGTCAGAAGCCGTTGCAAGAGAATCCCTACGTTCTAATCAACTGCAACTTTACATACGGTGTTGCGATTGGTTGGGCTCGCACTTGGCTTGATCAGGCGATCGAGGCGGCCAAAGATGCAGGAATGGATTATCGCATCACAGTGCATCCGCGCGACGAGACGGATCTGAGTGGAATCGAGTATGTGCTGGATTCCGGTGCCTTTGTGGTTCATGAACAGATCGCGGGCTGCTATGCGCTTGTCTCGCGAGACAGTTCGCTGCCGTACGAGGCACTGCTGATGAATCGGCATGTCGTCTACTTCAATCCTTTCCATGAGAGGGAACGCTGTCTGAACGAGGACGACACGGGCTTGATCGGAAAATGCGACACGAAGGAGGATCTGCAAACGATGCTACGGGAACTGGCGGAGAAACCACTTCCACTTGACGCGGGGCCAAGTTCTTCGGAAATGTTCCGGCACTATTTTACCGGGATAGACGGGGTAAATCATCTGAGAGTCGTTCGGGCATTGCAGACGTTTCTGGATCATGACTATCTCGGTCGACCCGATGCTTGGGCGGATAGCTATGGGGTCGCGTATGCCCAGATGTGGCTGCAGAATGTCCTGCGCCCGAAACTGCGCAGCGTCGCATGGCTACGATTCGCGTGGCGATTCGTCAAGTACCGAATATTCAGGTATCCAGACAAGTAAGGATTCGCAAGGGACTGCATTTTCCAATTCGTGGTAAACTCTTATGGTCGTCGCGGAGAGTGTGCATGCGTTTCTTGCCTAGTTCTAAAGTGGTCACTTGTTTTTGTGTCCCAGCTGTAATTTTACTGTGTTCGATAGCTTCAATTGCTGACCAAGTACCCCTCGATTCCACGTCGTCCAATCTAACCGTTGAGGAGCGGGTTTTCCTGGATCGCGTTATGGAGCGTATCGAGAACGATCGCCCGGTGCCCGTCTACTGTGTGCGAGGTCCCATTACGCCGGAGTCGACCGAATTTATCCGGCAGATTCTTTCGCTTGATGAAAGTTTAACGCGTTTCAACGGGATCGATTCCGTTCGGTGGACGACGACAGCGACGGACGGTCCCGGAATCGCTTTGGGGCAGCCGATCACACTTACGTGGAGCATCGTTCAGGAGGGGGTGAATGTGGACGGTTCCGGTACTCCATCCGATTTGAAAGCCAAGTTCGATGCGGCCTTTGGGTCGCGTGCGGCGTGGAAGGATCTACTGCAGGAAGTGTTTGACCAATGGGAGGCGAAGACGGGAATTACCTACGTTCACGTTCCAGACGACGGCGCCACTTTTCCGGGTTCCGACGGTGTTCTGGGGCAGCGAGGCGATATCCGTATTGGCGGTACCGATATCGACGGCTCAGGAGACGGAATCATCGCCTTCAACTACTTTCCGGCAAGCGGCGGGGACATGGTAATTGACACCGCGAACACGGATGATACTTTTAGCATTGCGGACGACAATTTCCGATTGGTCAAGAACACGGTATCGCACGAGCATGGTCACGGTTTGGGTTTCGGGCATGTATGCCCGCTGGACGGGACAAAAATTATGGAGCCTCGCCTGGCAGACGATTTCGATCACTCCGGTCACGACGACATCGCCAATGCGAACCGGAAATATGCTGACGCCTATGAGTCAAATGGGCGCAACGATTCTTTCGCGACGGCCATAGACCTGGGTGTGGGGATCACGCAAACACTGGGTGACGGTTCAGATCCACTGCGACAGATTGCAGGACTCGACTCTGTTTTCGATGAGGATTTTTATGCGCTTAATCTGGCGGCCGGGGATTCGATTTCGTTCGTGATGCGCCCGCAAGGAACGACGTTCTCCTTCGCAGACGACAATGGTCAATTGTGCGACGGAGTTGAAACATCGGCATTGGCATCGGGTCTGGTCATGGATATGAGTATTCAGTTTCTCGATGTTGACGGTATATCGGTGCTCGCGCAAGCAGTGACGAGCGGAGTAGGGGCCAACGAGTTTATTCCGAAGACGGTTGTTCCCGTTTCGGGGACGTATTTCGTTCGCGTTTTTACTAGCGATCAGCAACTGGCGAGCGATGACGATCAGGTACAGTTGTACGCACTCGACATAGATGTTCCGGGTCTGGACACGCTTTTGATACCCGCAGTGAATCGCTGGAGCATTTTTGCGACCGCGTTTGCACTGCTCGTAATTGGCATTTCGAAGCTTTCAGGAAAACGTCAGCTGTTGTCCGGAGATGATCGAAAACGGTGTGTATAAGATTGAAACTTTCGTTTGTAGTGGAAAAAGATTGGTGTAGTTTGTGGACATAACGGGAACCCATGCGGTATCATTCCGGTGGCTCTAGTTAAGCTGTTAATTGTCTGGATGTGTATGGTCGGATATTACATAAGGTAAACCATGTATTTTGTACGGGTCGTTTCGGGAAGAAATTCCCCATCAGGGCTTGAAATAAGCGAAAAAAATATGATATACCTTTGCGGAGTCGTATCAATCTTGGCTGATTGACGTGTGAATTGAGCAATCACAGATAAAACGTCGATTTGTGGTAATTATGCGACGGGTCCACTACCTTTTACATTGTGGAAGGTCGTTCGAGGGGTATTTTGATGATTCTATGCCCAGCGGAACGAAGCCTTTCAGGACAACGATGTAAGAGCTCGTCTGGTTAAAGCAGCATATTTTCGTAATTTTATGAAAGGATATACCTGTGGCACCAGTATTTCCTCCAGGCGCTAACGCGCTCGTGCGATGGAGCATTGTGGGCGGTGCCCTTTTGGTAGTCGCAGTTGCTAGTCTCGCTTCGGCATTGTACTATTCGCCCGTCGTGACCAACGTAAATATTGCCAAAGAACAGCCCATCCCCTTCAGTCATCAACGACACGTCTCAGGAAACGGCATCGACTGCCGTTATTGCCATACAACGGTCGAAACCAGCAACTTCGCCGGAATCCCTCCCACCGAAACGTGTATGACCTGCCATTCTCAGATTTTGACCGATCAACCCATGTTTGCCCCGATTCTGGAAAGCTGGCAGACGGGGAAATCGATGGAATGGACGCGGTTGAATGATCTTCCCGATTTTGTCTATTTCAACCATAGTATTCATATTAGCAAGGGAATCGGCTGTAATCACTGTCATTCCAACGGTGTTGCAAAGATTGAAGAAATGCGGCTTACCGTCAAGGCGCAGTCTTTCCGCATGACGTGGTGCCTTGATTGTCACAAGGATCCCGCGCAGTTTATTCGTCCGAAAGAGGAAGTCTTTAACATGTCGTGGAAACCCGGTAGCAGAGATGCAAAATCGACGCTGGAGAAAATGGGGTTCGACAACCAGCATGAGCTGGGCGAGCACTTGATTAAGGACTACAACGTAGAGGTAGAGCAGATGACCAACTGCTCCATTTGCCACAGATGACGACAGAAAACGATACGACTTATTTAGCTGAAGATATGGACGCAATTCGGGATCGTCTTGCGAATACTTCCGGTCCAGAATACTGGCGCAGTTTGGAAGAAGTGGCGCAGACCGACACGTTCAAGAGTTACATTTCAAACGAATTTCATATGGATGCGGATTCTGGTCAGGCACTCGGTGCAGTATCCCGACGCAATTTCCTGCAGGTGATGGGGGCGTCGCTTGCGCTCGCCGGAGTCACAGCAGGCTGTGCGCGTCAACCCGATGAAACGATTCATCCTTACGTCAAGGCGCCTGAGGAATTTATTCCGGGCAAGCCGACTTACTTCGCGTCAAATTTTGTAAATGGTGGTTACGCCAACGGTGTTTTGGTGGAAAGCCACATGGGACGTCCGACGAAAATCGAAGGACTCCCCGGACATCCCGCGTCATTGGGCCGTACCGACGCGCAGACCCAGGCATCTGTTCTGGATATGTACGATCCGGATCGCAGTAAAATCGTTCTGAAGACCGGAAACCTGGCTTCGTGGGATGCGTTTGTCGCTGATGCCAGGGCGAAGATTGATGATGCGCGTCCAAATGGCGGTGCCGGCGTCCGCTTGCTGACAGGTTCGATAACCTCCCCGCTTGAAGCGGCAAAAATCGCACAATTTTTAGCAGCCAATCCGAACGCTCAATGGCATCGATATGAGGCATTCGGTCGCGACAATGAGCGCGCCGGTGCGAAAATGGCCTTCGGCAAGTATCTCGATACGTTACTGCATTTTGACAAGGCCGATGTTGTCGTTTCATTCGATTCGGATGCATTTGAAAAGGGTCCCGGAAGCGTCCGTTATACGGCAGACTTCGCGGCACGCCGTGCGGTTGAGGATTTCGATAAGCCTGCCGAGGACGCCCACCATGAAGCTCCTTCCGAAGCTACGGAAGAGACCCATGAAGAATTTCATGCAAAACTGAATCGCACCTACGTGTTCGAGAGTTCACCTACTTTGCTGGGCGCGATGGCGGACCACCGCTTTCCATTCCGTCCGAGCCAGATTGAAGATGTAGCGCGTGCGCTTGCCGATACCGTTGGCGTTGACGGCGCACTTCCGTCCGGAGACTTCGGCTTAAATGCGAAACAGCTTGCCTGGGTTGCAGCGGTTGCCAAAGACTTGAATGCGAACAAAAAGGGCTCAATTATTACTGTGGGCTCCGGTCAGTCGCCTGCGGTGCACGCACTCGGTCATGCCATCAACGAACGGTTACAGAATGTCGGTACCACGGTAACGTATATCGATCCGGTCGAATCAAGCCCGGTCGATCAACTTGAATCTCTGAAAAGTCTTGTTGCTGACATGAATGCCGGCAGCGTTTCTTTGCTGCTGATTCTTGGCGACGTGAATCCGGTGTATTCTGCTCCCGCCGACCTCGAGTTTTCTGCCGCATTGGATAAGGTGGAGACGCGTGCACGCCTGAGTCGTTATGTGGATGAAACCAGCAAGCGCTGTCAATGGCAGTTGCCTGAACTCCATTACTTGGAATCATGGGGTGATGCCCGTGCTTTTGACGGAACCGTATCGCTGACGCAGCCGCTCATTGCGCCGCTGTATGGCGGAAAATCACGCGTTGAATTGTTATCTGCGTTGGTCGATGAAGCGGAATTGACTGCATTCGAGATGCTCCAGGCCCACTGTAAAACAGCATGGAACCTCGACGACGCAGCCACTAAATTTGAAAACAAATGGCGCGCTGTTTTGAGCATGGGGATTGTCGATGATACTGCGGAACAGGCTGTCAGGCCTGCACCCAGCGTAAGGTCCGGCGCTGCGGGTTCCTACACCAAAGCCGAAGCCCCAAAATCGAAAGCGGTCGAAGTAGTGTTTATGGCTGACCCCTCCGTGGGCGATGGAACGTTCTCAAATAACGCATGGCTTCAGGAAGTTCCGAATCCGCTGACCAAACTGACCTGGGACAACGTCGTACTGGTCGGATACTCGACCGCCAAGAGTCTTGGCCTCGAAAATGAAATGGAAGTAGAAGTTTCCCTGGGCGGTCGCAAAGTTACGGGAGCAGTGTGGATTCAACCCGGTCATGCTTCCGATACGATTACCCTTCACGCCGGATATGGCCGCACGTCAATGGGTAAAGTCTGCGAAGTCTCCAAAGGCTACCTCGGCTTCAATGCCTACAGCCTTCGCGCGTCCGACCATACTTTTTCGAATCACGCTACGATTAAGCCACTGGGCAGCAAGTATCACTTAGCTCGTACCGAAGAACATTACAACATGGAAGGCCGTGGTCTCGTTCGGCATATCACGGAAGAGAAATTTACAGCGCATCCGGCGTGGGTCGTTAAGGGTGAACACCATGAGTTTCACGATCCTGCCGAAGACGAAACCCTGATGAAGGTCGCGGAAAAAACCGAGTGGAACCACACCGGAAAAAACCGTCACGCCTGGGCGATGACCATTGATTTGAATCAATGCACGGGATGCAACGCCTGCATCATCGCCTGCCAGTCTGAAAATATCATTCCTGTCGTTGGTAAAGATGAAGTGCGCCGCGGCCGTGAGATGCAGTGGATACGTCTTGACCGCTATTACTATTCGGGTCGTGAAAAGGCAATCCCCTTCTTTGGCGACGATGCAACGAATGCGTTGAACCGGAAAACGGATGAAGATCTCAACCACACGCTGGACAATCCGACGACTTACTTCCAGCCAGTCCCCTGTATGCAGTGCGAAAATGCGCTTTGCGAAGTCGTATGTCCCGTTGGCGCTACGATGCATTCGCGTGAAGGCCTGAACGACATGGTGTACAACCGCTGCATCGGAACCCGTTATTGTTCAAACAACTGTCCGTACAAAGTGCGCCGTTTTAACTTCTTCAATTACACCCGTACGCCGCTGGGTTCACGTGGTGACCGGGGATGGAGTAATCAGGGCGTAAAGACACTGCTTGGCGACGGTCTCTCTTCGTTTAAGTTCGAGCCGACGCATATCAATCCTGAAAGTCTCAAGCCGATGCGCAACCCGGACGTGACAGTTCGTACCCGCGGCGTAATGGAAAAATGCACCTATTGTGTGCAGCGCATCAATGCGGCGCGCATCGAGGCCAAGAAAGCGGATCAACAGGTAACGGACGGCAAGGACATCACGAAGGAAAATGAAATAATCGCGATTACGGCATGTGAGCAAGCATGTCCTGCCGGAGCAATCACATTCGGCAACATGTTGGATGAACACAGTAAAGTGTCCCGGAATCGCGCCAGCGCACGGAATTACAGTCTTCTGGCCGATCTTAATACCAAGCCGCGCACCACGTACCTGGCAAAAATAACGAATCCGAATCCGGAGATTACAGCTTAAGTTATGGGAATCAAGAACAGAGATCATCAGGATCTACAGCGGATTGCCCCGATTATCGAGCAGCCGCATGATTACGAGACCATCTCCGATGCGGTTGGTTCGGTTATTCTTACTCGTCCCCATCCCATCGGCTGGTATGTCATGTTCGGCATCGGGTCTTTTTTCGTCTCAGTTCTGGGTATCTCAGTAGCGTATCTGTTTTTGGTAGGTACCGGCGCCTGGTCGGTGAACGTACCGGTTGCCTGGGGTTTCGCGATTGTAAACTTCGTTTGGTGGATTGGTATTGGTCACGCAGGAACGCTGATTTCCGCAATTCTGCTGCTGTTGCGGCAGGAATGGCGCAATGCCATCAATCGCTTCGCCGAAGCCATGACTATTTTTGCCGTGGCCTGCGCAGGCATGTACCCGATTCTTCATCTCGGTCGCCCGTGGGTTGGTTTCTTCATTCTGCCTTATCCCAACACGATGGGCCTGTGGCCGCAATTCCGCAGTCCGCTGTTATGGGACGTCTTTGCTATTTCGACATACGGTAGCGTATCGATTTTGTTCTGGTATCTCGGGCTTATTCCTGATTTCGCGATGTTGCGTGATCGTGCGAAGAACCTCTGGGTCAGGCGAATTTATGGCGCGGTCTCATTGGGTTGGCGCGGTTCTGCCCGACACTGGCACCGCTACGAAATGGCCTCCCTGTTGCTGGCGGGACTTTGTACACCGCTCGTGGTTTCGGTACACAGTATCGTGTCCTTCGACTTTGCCATCGGCATCGTTCCTGGTTGGCACACGACGATCTTTCCACCGTATTTTGTAGCCGGGGCCATTTACGCGGGGTTCGCGATGGTGCTGACCATGCTGCTTCCTGTGCGGAGCTGGTACAACCTGAAAAGCCTCGTTACGGACTATCATGTTGACCAGATGGCGAAAGTTATGCTGGCGACATCGCTTATCGTGGCATACGGTTATATGACGGAATTGTTCTTCGCATATTACACGGGGAACCAGTACGAAGCGTTTATGATGTTGAACAGATGGACAGGCCCCATTGCGCCGTCTTACTGGGCGCTTATCGTCTGCAATATCATCACGCCGCAGCTGCTCTGGTTCAAAAGAGTGCGCAGCAATATTCCCCTGCTCTGGGGAATCACCATTATTATCGGTATCGGCATGTGGCTTGAACGCTACGTTATTATTATAACCAGTCTGACACGCGACTTTATGCCGTCGGCATGGGGTACCTATCACGGTACGCCATGGGACTGGGGAATCTACCTGGGCACGCTGGGTTTCTTCACCTTCTGCATGTGTCTGTTCGTTCGGTTCCTTCCGGTACTGGCGATTCACGAAGTACGTGTTTCGCAGCATAAGATTACAGGGCATGGCCACCATTAGAGGTAAGGCGTAGAAATGCACGAAGAAAAAAGCGAAAATACGGCATACGGAATCATTGCTGAATTTGACAATCCCGATGATCTGATGGCGGCGACTGCGGTCGCCTATCATCAAGGATATCGCACGATGGACGCGTATTCGCCGTTCCCGATTCACGGGCTGGACGATGCACTTGGTATTCAAGAAACGAAGCTGCCGTGGTTTACTTTGGCTGCCGGCCTGACGGGTGCAATTACCGGATTCGGTCTTCAGTGGTTCGCAAGTGTTGTCCACTATCCGTACGATATCGGCGGACGGCCCTACTTTAGCTGGCCTGCTTTCATTCCGGTCACCTTCGAACTGAACATTCTGTTTGCTTCCTTTACGACTGGGCTGGTGATGCTCGCGATGAACGGACTTCCGCAGCCGTATCATCCAGTGATGAACGCGAAGAATTTTGAGCGCGCCACGAGTGATCGCTTCTTCCTGTGTATCGAACAGACCGATCCGCAGTATGACACAGACAAAACACGGGATTTCCTCGAATCCCTGGAACACACGCCGATCGAAGTATCGGAGGTGGTCGAATAATGAAACGACTTGCATTAAAGAATTGGCTGCTCTGGTGTTTTGCAGTTGTTGTACTGACCGGATGCCACTGGGACCTCTGGAACCAAGATCGCTATGAACCACTGGAACAGGGCGATTTCTGGGGCGAAGGCGAATCCTCTTCCCGTGGTCTGGTTGAAGGCACGGTTCCTTATCTCGGAGCGCGCTTGGACACGGCCTATTATAAAGGGATGGATTCGAACGACGAATTCATAACGGCACTACCGGCTCGTCTCGATCTGGAAGGTGAAGAGTTCGAAATACTTCTTCGGCGTGGACAAGAACGATTCAACATATACTGCATTGTATGTCACGGAGAGCAGGGTCTTGGCGACGGAATGATCCCGAAACGCGGATTTCCCAATCCTCCTTCCTACATGGATCAGCGTTTGCTTGATGTACCTATCGGTTATTTCTACGACGTAATGACCAACGGTTTTGGCCGCATGTACAGTTACAAATCGCGCGTGTCGGTGGAAGATCGCTGGGCGATCGCGTCTTATATTCGCGTACTGCAGTTGAGTCAATATGCCACACCCGACTTATTGACCGAAGATCTGTTGGAGAAGGCGAGAAATTCCGGGGTCGCTGCAGTGGACAGCGGTAGCCAAGGTGACGCGGCAGCAGACGGACACGAAGCGGAAAGCAACGAAAACGAAGAAGAGGGTCAAGGTGAGCACTAATTCATTACCCAATAATATGCTTCAGCTAAAGGGCAGGGCGCTGATCGCCGCTGGTGTCGGCTTTGCAGCATCCTGCATTCTCGTTGCGATTTCGGGCAACACGCAGTTAATTTTCCAGGCATTTCTATATGCGTGGGTTCTGGCCTTTGGTCTGGCGATGGGCGCGCAGGCACTGCTGTTTATCCATCACATGACGGCAGGCGCATGGACTTTTCCTATTCAGCGTATGCTTGAAGCCTCGGCGCGCACGATTCGCTATCTTTCCATCCCGTTCTTTATCTACTGCGCCCTCGTGGCACTTGGCATCAACAAGAATTACGATGTCTGGATTCATTCTGAAAGTACGGTCGTGGCAACGAAGGCTTGGTTTCTGAACAAGAATTTCTGGCTGTTGCGTTCCTTCGTGTACTTCGTCATCCTCCTAGGAATGTCGGAAATTTTCTCCAAATGGTCTCGCGAGCTGGAAAAAACAGGCGATGCGCTGATCATCAAAAAATTCCGCTTCTGGGCACCCCCGGCACTCCTCATGTATTGCGTTCTGATTACTTTCGCGCCGCTGGACTGGGTGATGTCGCTTGAGCCAGAATGGTTCTCGACAATTTACGGGCCGCTTTTTGCCATTAGCCAGGCACTCACACTGCTTGCCGTCTTCGTTGTGCTACTCGAGAAACTCGCGCAGTCAAAGCCGATGTCCTCTGTGGTGACAGTTGAAAGCTATCACATGCTTACGACCTTCATGTTCGTGTTTACGGTACTCTGGGGTTACATGTCTTTCTCGCAATACCTGATTATCTGGGCCGGAAATCTGCCAGAAGAAATTCACTACTATCTGGCGCGCAATACGAATTTCTATATTGGACTTACTGCAATTCTCATGATTGGCCATTTCTTCATTCCGTTTTTCGGACTGATGCAGAAACATCGCCTGAAAAACAAAATCAGTCGTGTGCGCAAGATGTGCTACTTCATGATAGCAATGCGTATGTGCGACATATTCTACTTTATAAATCCCTCGTTCCATCACGACAAAGGCTTTTCTGAAGATCCCGGCGGGCCGTGGCTCGAGGTCGGGGCGTACGTTGCAATGGCCGTCGCTCTGTTTTCCTATTGGTTGTACTTCTTTATTCGCGAGCTTGGCACAACAAACCTGATGCCGAGAAATGATCCGCGACTCTACGAAGCGATGAGTCATATCGATGAGGAGCTATTCGAAAATGCATAACGAATCAACGCACGTTCCGAATCCAGATGACGGCTACGAAATCAGCGATGTCAAGGTCAAGGTGATCCTGATTGCGGGTGTTGGTATGGTCGCGTTCACGCTGTTGAGCTTTGCGGTGTCGTTCATGTACGGCAAAGTCCTGAACTCTGAAACGCACGACGACATCTCGGAGTACACGCAGTCCGAGTTGGCTGGCGAGCACAATGAATGGGAGAGTGCAGTACGCCTTCAGCCTGATCCGCCAGCCGAGCTTTCAGTGCACAAGGCCGAACAACGTCACTTGAGTACGACATCAGGTATTGTGAGCGAAAGCCCTGAGATATACCGCATTCCAATTGAAGACGCACTTAAACACGTGGCAGAACACGGTTTTCCGAAACGCATACCGATGGAAATTACAGAATAATCGATGAACTTCCAGTCAACACATAGCGCGAGCCGACTCGTCCGGGTACAGTCTCTGTTTCTGGCACTGGTTCTGTGTGTGCTGATGAACGCACAAGCGCAGGTGCCACCTCCTTTGGATCCATTGTCCTTCGGCGGACCTGACCCGACCGAGCAGTTCGCGGATATCAGTATCGAACAGAAGCTCGATGCGCAAGTGAATTTGGATCTCGCGTTTACTACCGCCGAAGGTGAGTCTGTGAAACTGCGTGACTTGATGAATGATCGTCCTGCACTGCTGGCCCTGGTTTATTACGAATGTCCGATGTTGTGCCAGGCAGAATTGGCAGGACTTGAAATCGTGGTGAAGGCCATGAAATTCAAGCCTGGTGAGGACTACAACATCATTACGGTAAGCATTGATCCCTCCGAAACGCCAGAGCAAGCCTTGCTCAAGAAAGAACTGCACGTCGCAAATGTAGATCGCGAAGGCGCTCAGAAAGGCTGGAATTTCCTCGTTGGCGATGAAGCCTCGATTGAAGAGCTGGCCCAGTCAGTTGGTTTCCGCTATGTCTACGACCCAGCTACGGGGATGTTCGCCCATGCCGCCGGAATTATCGCGCTTACGCCGGAAGGCAAGACATCCCGCTACTTCTACGGCATCGATTATATTAAACGTGACGTCGAATGGGGCCTGACCGAGGCTTCGGAAGGCAAGATAGGAAGCCTGGTCGATAAACTGGTCTTGTTGTGTTTTCAGTACGATCCTTCGACTGGGCGCTATGGTTTGCTCATATTCAGGACATTGCAGTTTGGCGCGACATTGATGATTCTTGGTTTCGCGCTCATGTACACAGTATTTTATCTGCGAACCAGAAAAAAGCAGTTCGCCGAAGTGATGCCAGAGGCTCCAGGCGATCATCAACACACGACAGGTTAAAAAGCTAACGCGATACGAAACGGTGATTACTCAATGAACTTTCCAATAATTCCAGAACAAGCATCAACGATAGCAATGCGGTTAGATATCTACTATTACTTTTTAGTCGTGTTGTGTTCCATTTTTACCTTCGGTATCTTTTTCACGATGATCTATCTGGCCGCAAAGTATCGCAAGATTGAAGGTGTGGATCGCCCGTCGGTGCCGCTGGAAAGTCTGGTGCTGGAACTCACCTGGACGATTATTCCCTTCTTCATGCTTCTCGGTTTGTTTTTCTGGGGCACTTGGCTCTACGCCGACTATCTGAACGAGCCGGAGGGCGGTGTTGAAATCGATGTCGTTGCGAAGCAGTGGATGTGGAAAGTGCAGCACTCCAATGGTTCGCGCGAGGTCAATGATCTCCATGTTCCGGTCGGGCGGCCGATCAAATTGACGATGACTTCGCAGGACGTTCTGCACGATTACTATATCCCTGTAATGCGGGTAAAGCAGGACGTCGTGCCGGGCCGATTTACGCGCCTCTGGTTCGAAGCCACCAAGACAGGAGAGTTTCATATCTTCTGTGCAGAGTATTGCGGCACCGAGCACAGCTACATGATCGGTACCGTGACTGTCATGACCCAGGAAGACTACGCGC
>DTSJ01000096.1 GCA_012965445.1 Candidatus Hydrogenedentota bacterium | reverse complement strand
TTCGCGGTGCACAGGGTGGCTATAAACTGGCGAAAAAGTCCAGCGAAATCACCCTCCTGGACATAGTAGTTGCGGTAGACGGTCCACTGATGGATCCCCCTCCCTGCGCAGATGAATCGTCAAGGGAGCTCCAGGCGGCCTGGGAGAGAGTCGCGGATGGCACAGAAACAGTACTCAAGGACATCACCATTCAGGAAATTGTGGATAAGGCAAACCAGTCCAACATGTATTTCATCTAGTTGACGAATTGATGCGACCTGAACGGAATCGCAGATGCGTTTCACACGCACCTCTACCCTCCAAACGACTCGAAATTACGCCAATAAACGAAAGCTACTTGGCGAAATCCCAAATGGCAGCGGGCTCATTAGCCGTGTGCGTCAGCTCGCGGTCGTGTGCTGGATTCGAACTTTGCTCAACATCCACATCGCAGTTTTCCAGGTAGAAAATGTAATCTACCGGTTCGCGGAGGACGCGGGCAGCCTTCAGCGCTATATTGATTGACGGGTTAAGCTGGCCTTTTTCGATAGCAAGTATCGTCTGACGGGTCACCCCTATCTCACGCGCCAAATCCGATTGACGTAGATCCAACCGGGCTCTCAGTTCTTTTACACGATTTTTTAATACAGTTTTCTCATTCATGTTGACAATAATACAACCTGTGAAAAAATTTGTCAAGAGTTTTCTCTCACTTTTCATAACTAAGTCAATATTTAGCCACAGTAGTAACTTTTCTGGGGAATAACCGTCGATTTACCCATGTTTAAGATTCGATATTTTATACCCGACGTGTTATAATCCGCTGTTTGGTATCAACAGAACGACGTGTTTATCATAATTATCACTTTAGGACAGGGCTTGTGTCGGACAATTTTTGCGGAATAGATTTCGGTACCACTAACTCCAGCGTCGCCATTTCGAACGGAAATGAGGTGAAGGTGCTCGAGCTGGACGCGGAGAGCGACAACGCGACATCGCTCCCCTCCCTCGTGTATATTTCGAAGGACGGCGAGCAGATCGTTGGTCGAGAAGCCGCGAATACCTTTATCGAGCGGAATGTCGACCGAGAGGTCATCGTCAAGCAGGTGGAGCTGGGTGTGCATATCCAGGGCTACGTGGGCGGCGAAGGCGACAACGAGTACGGCCAGATTCAGCGCAAAGACTCGTTCGACTTCACGGAAGCCGTGACCGCCAAGGCGATGATTGAGGTGAACTCTCCGGGACGCTTGTTTCAGTCCCTTAAGACACTGCTACGCATGAAGGATTTCCACGGCACGGAAGTATTCGGAACGCAGTATCAGATCGAGGAACTCACGGCCATTATTTTGCGCAAGATCAAAGCCGCCGTGGACCGCGAAGCGGGATATTCTGTCGAGACTGCCGTCTTTGGTCGGCCTGTACGATTCTCGATGCGGGACTCGGAGAACGAGACGGCTCAGAGAAGGCTGGAAACCGCCGGGCATCTTGCAGGCTTCAAGAACATCTCCTTCTTCTATGAACCCGTCGGCGCATGCGTTGAGTATGCGATGGGGGACGACCGCAAGCAGCGTTTACTCGTCGTCGATATTGGCGGCGGCACATTCGACGTGTGCATCATGGAATTCGGCGGTCAGCATGGCACAGCCGAGCGCCTGAAGAACAGCCGGATTCTCAGCGTGTCGGGTGTCCCGATTGCAGGCGACGCCATTGACCGGGAAATAACGCGTGAGAAAATGTTCCCGTGCTTCGGCAGCGTCGCTCGCTATGGGCCTTCGAACCTCAAGTTTCCCCAGTACCTGTTCAATACCATCATCGACTGGCAGAATATATATAAGCTCAATACTGAAGAAACCATCAACTGGCTGATTGCTGCTGAGTCCAGCTCAGATCAGCCTGAGACCATCCTGGCCCTGCGCTCACTCATCCAGCGCAATTACGGCTATCCGCTTGCACGCGCGGTCGAGACGGCGAAGATTCAGCTCTCCGACGTGACCGAGACGCATATCGAGTTCGACAAGCCCGATATCAACATTCACGAACATATCGAACGCACCGAGTTCGGCCATATCATCGAGCACATGCTTGAGAAAATGGAAGCCTCGCTCAAAGAAGCCGAAATGCTCGCGGGCATCAAGCCGAACCAGATCGATCGAATTCTCACGACCGGCGGCACGAGCCTCATCCCCGCAGTGCGTGAAATGCTCGCCAAACGCTACGGCACCGACAAGCTGCACAAGCGCGATACCTTTACGAGCGTCGCCGCTGGACTGGCAATCGTGGCGCAACATACGTAGAGTGTCCTTATGATACAGCCGAACGCCGACAACGACATCACACTGATTACCGTATCCGGAGAAGACAAACCCGGCATCAGTTCTTCGCTCCTCGGTGCGCTCGCGCAACACAACGCCGTTATTCTTGATATAGGGCAGGCGGTCATCCATGAAACCCTTTCGCTCGGCATTCTCGTGCAGGTTCCCAACGATCAGGATTGGAAAACAGTTTCCAAGGAATTGCTTTACCGCGCCTACGAACTCGATCTGAAAATAAAATTCACGACTGTTACCTCCGGCGATTACGGACACTGGGTCTCCGCGCAGGGCAAAGAACGCCACATCATTACCGTACTCGGCCAGACGCTCAGCGCCGAACATCTCGCGGTCCTCTGTACCATCATTCACAAACACGACTTGAACATCATGGTCATCACTCGCCTTTCCGGGCGTATCCCCATCGATGCTGAGGCCCCCTCCACCATCGCCTGCGTCGAAATCTCCGTGCGCGGCACGCCCAAAGACGCCACCGCCATGCGCGGCGAATTCCTCGAACTCTCACACGAACACGGCATCGACATCGCCTTCCAGGTCGACAACGTATACCGCCGGAACCGTCGCCTCGTCGTGTTCGATATGGACTCCACACTGATCCAGGCCGAGGTCATCGACGAACTTGCCATCGAAGCCGGAATCGGCGATGCTGTAGCCGAAATCACCGAGCGCGCCATGCAGGGCGAAATCGACTTCACCGAAAGCCTCACCCAGCGCCTGGCCCTCCTTGAAGGCCTTGACGTGTCTGTACTCGATGCCGTCTATAAGCGCATCACACTCACGGACGGCGCCGAAAAACTCATCGCGATGCTCAAACACCTGGGATATAAAGTCGCCCTGATATCCGGGGGATTCACGTACTTCGCCGACCAGCTCAAAGAACGCCTCGGAATCGACTACATATACGCCCACGACCTCGAAATCATCGACGACAAACTAACCGGAAACATCACCAACGACGTCATAGACGGCGTCCGAAAGGCCGAAATCCTCGAGGAAATCGCCGATAAAGAGCAGATCATGCTCGACCAGGTCATCGCCGTGGGTGACGGTGCCAATGACCTCCCCATGCTCAGCCTCGCCGGACTCGGCATCGCCTTCCAGGCCAAGCCAGTAGTACGCCAAAACGCCGGACACTCCATCTCCACCGTCGGCCTCGACGGCATCCTCTACCTGATTGGCGTCCGCAACCGCGAAACCTTGGAAGAACTCCGGTAGGACTCCGTCGCCCCCACTTGCCGTCTCGGGATGCACGAACATTCCCTATTTACTTAACGCCCGTGTTGCATCCAGGAAGGGTGTTGAACCACAGAGTTCCACGGAGGCACGGAGGGAATTAGTCACAGATAAACGCGGATGAACACAGATTATGGGGTTGTGGGAAACGAGAGGTCGGAGTTCGTAAGTTGTTTTGTTTAAGTAGTTTAGGAAAGTAACAGGAGTGACAGAACGAGCCGTGGTAATCTACGCCTTGGGTCAGTGCGTCTATGTCGAGCGAATGGTAGTAGGGGCAGCAGTTGACGTTGACGGCTTTATGGCCGGCATTGTCCGGGAGTCCTACGCGACCGACACGGGGCGCGAGGCCGATGCGTTTGGTGTTGGACAGTTTGAGCACTGAATCGTGGGGATTCTGGTAGTTCGTTAAGCGTACGCAGTGGCGGTAAAGGAATTTTAAATGGCTTTCGGTGTCTTTCATGGAGCGTCGCGAAACGTCTGCACCAATAAACGCTATCTGGCTTGCTTTCCACGGGAAGTTCTTGATGCTGGCACTTTCGTCGGCATCAGAGAATGACTGGCGTATGACGTAGGCCCCGGTCGAATGGGCGAGCAGGTGGAGATTGAATTCGCAGTCTTTTTCCTGTTGTCGCTTGAACGGCGCGATACAGTCGTCGCGAAGTCTGTGCGCCGTGTCCTTCGCGTCGTCGCGATCTTCGAGGTAGGCCATGCCCGTAGTCCCGCTCGGCCAGCCATAGGCGATGACCGCCCCTCCGTAATTCAAATCTTCGACGTCCTTCTTGAGTGTACGCTGACGCTGCATCACAACTTCCTGCGAATTGTTGTATCCGTGAACGAACACAGGGACATCCCCGACTGGTTTACCAGTGACGTCGTCTATCCCGGTCTGCGCCTCTTCAAGCACCTCCCGGAGCCAATCAGTTCTCGTGAGGAGCTGTCCTCGCGATTTCTCCGGCGACGGTAATTCCCCGTCCGGCACACGCAGGAATTTCGTAGGCCCCGGTTTGTCTCCGAAATGTTTGGTTCGGTCTTTGGTAAAGGTGTTCCTGACACAGATAACGTAGTCCGACATGATTCCACTCCCATTATTGCCCAATTGCCGACTGTGATATAGCACAGGTGGATCGCTTCGGCAACGGTTTGATCCGAGGAGGAGGAGTCTCGGGTGTTAGAGATTCCCAATCGATTTGGGAATGACACGAGGGGAGACTGTAGTTGGCATACCCGACCATCCTTTACAAAAAGGCACCGCAAAACGTATAATAAACCCTTACCCGAAAGTGATTTACAGAGGACAACCCTATGCTTCCCAAAGGACTTGGCGGACTCGGCGACATGGCTGGTCTTATGAAACACGCCATGGACATCCGCAACAATATGGAAGGGATCAAGGAATCCCTGGCTGCCGAGACGATTGAAGCATCTTCCGGCGGCGGCATGGTGACGGTCGTGTTCAACGGCAAAATGGAGCTGCTGTCCCTCAAAATTGATCCTGAGATAGACGCTTCGGGCGACCCTGAAATGCTTGAAACGCTGATTATCGCTGCTGTCAACGAAGGCGTTCGGAAAGCCCAGGATTTGGTCAAAAACAAAATGCAGGATTTGACCGGCGGTATCGACATCCCCGGCATTACATCCTGATCCGACACCCACCACTGGAGAAACCCCGTGCGCATCGTTTTTTTCGGCACACCCGATATCGCTCTGCCGTCGCTGTATCTGCTTAACAACAAGCACGACGTGACGGCGGTGGTATGTCAGCCCGACAAGCCCGTGGGACGCAAGAAAACGCCTCACGCACCTCCTGTGAAGGCTTGGGCCGAGGAGAACGGAATTCCGGTACAGCAGCCGACGAAACTGAACGACGGAACTTTCGAGGCATGGCTTCGGAATGAGAATCCGGATGTCTGTGTGCTGGTGGCATATGGGCGCATATTGAAACAGCCGATCCTGGAAGTACCGAGGCTTGGATTTGTGAACCTGCATCCGAGCCTGCTGCCGAAGCACCGAGGCCCCTCCCCCATTCACACGGCGGTTTTGAATGGCGATACCGAGACGGGTGTGACGATCATGCGGCTTGATGCCGGTACGGACACCGGGGACATTCTGTTGCAGAAAAGCATGCCTTTGCCCCCCGAAGCGACGACGCTTGAGATGGCCATGGAACTCGCTACGCTTGGCGCGGAGATGGTGATGGAGACGCTGGAGCAGGTCGAAGACGGAACGGCGGTGCATGTGAAGCAGGATGGATCGCTGGTGACGCATACACGAATGTTTACGAAGCAGGACGGGGCGATAAACTGGAACCAGCCGGCGGAGGTGATTCACAATCAAATACGCGCTTCGATTCCCTGGCCCGTGGCTTACTGCACATACGACGACCAGCCCATGCGTATTCACGGGGCGACGATCGCACAGGAAGTTGTGCAGGCCTTACCAGGCACCATCATTCGCATCGAAGACGAAGCGCTCATTGTCGCCACAGGAAAACATGCGGTTTCCATCGGCTCCATTCAGGCCCCCGGAAAAAAAGTGGCCGCCGTTGCCGATTATCAGCGTGGAAATCCCTTCCAGCCCGGCGACAAGTTCGAGGACGGGTAGATGCCTGTAGATCCCGTTCGCGATGCAGCCATCGATACGCTTCTGCGCGTGTTCGAGAAAGGCACCAATACCAATCATGCGCTGGAGCGGACGATTTCGCGCAAGGGCAGTCGTCTATCGTCTCGGGGTCGGCGTTTCTTGACGCATCTTGTATATGGGACGACGCGTTACGTGAATCTCGCTGATTACATTCTCAGGGACCTCCTGAATCAGCCGATCAAAAAACTTCCCTTCCCGATTCTTCTTGTTCTGCGCATGGGGGTCTATCAGACTTTGTTTCTGGATACCGTGACCTTTCCGTCTATGGTTCACACCTCCGTTGACCTTGCCAAGAAAAAGGGTCATGCGGGAACGGCGCGCCTCGTCAATGCGGTACTGAAAAGGATTCCAAAAACGCTCGAGGAAGTCACGCTTCCGGATAAAAATGAAGACATGGCATTCTATCTTTCCATTCGGTACTCTTTGGAGAATTGGCTTTGTTCTCGCTGGGTGGAGGAATACGGGCCGCACAAAGCCGAAGCGATGTGCGCCACGTGCAACGAAGAAGCCCCGGCGAGCATAAGGGTCAACACGACACTTACGACGCGGGAAGATTTGCTGGCGCAGCTGCAAAAACTTGACCTGAAGGGTGAAGCAGACCCATTGATTCCCGACGCGATATCGCTGATTAAGAGTGCGCCGCCGGTGAGGAACAAAATATTTAAGGAAGGCCATTTCTACATTCAGGATGCTGCCTCGATGCTCCCCCCCCACCTTCTTGAGCCGGAACCCGGCGAGCGCATCCTGGATATGTGCGCTTCGCCCGGCGGAAAAACTACGCATATCGCTGAGTTGACGCAAAATGGAGCGTTGATTATCAGCAATGACCTCGGCGGTCGGAACTACTGGCGTACTCAGGAGAATATCGACAGGCTCCAACTAGCAGGTATTCATCTGACCATCTCGGACGCGAATGCACTGCCGTTGAAAGGACCATTTGACCGCGTTCTGCTCGATGCGCCCTGCACGGGGATGGGAACCTTTCGCAGGCATCCGGAATTGAAATATCGTATGGGGCCGAAAGCCCCGCGAAGACTGGCAAAAAAACAACTCACGCTATTGCGATCAGCTATAGAAGTCTGTAAAAATGGCGGTGTAATCGTCTATTCGGTATGCACCTTCAGTGCCGAAGAGACCGAAGATCTGGCCGAAATCATAACGGGGGAAGCGGCCGTCGAACTTGAAGACGGTCCAGCCTGGCTCGATGCATGGAAAATAAACAAAGGCCAATACAAAATACTCCCGGGAAACGGCCCGTTGGACGGATTTTACTTGATGCGCTTGCGGAAGCAGTCCTGAACACGATCCTGTACTGTTTCAATTTTCTCGGTTGGACGGTTCGCTGGAGCTTCATGACGCTCTTTTTTATCGCGATTATGGCAGGTGTCGCATACTACGTGTTCAATGAGGCGGTTCAGGGCGGCGACCTCGTAACCGTTCCGGATATTACGGGAATGTCGGTCACTCAGGCAGCGAACGTCGTGACCCAGTCTGGGCTGACACTAGGGACACAGCGTCAGGTCCTGAACGAGCAGGTTCCCGAGTACCACGTCATTCTCCAACACCCTACTCCGAACACGGTTGTGCGCTCGGGACGAAAAGTAAACCTGACGATTAGCCAAGGACGAGAATTTGTTCAGACCCCGACGTGGATTGGAAAATCGCTCGAAACGGCACTTAGCGAAATCGAAAGCTCGCGCTTTCTGAGCGGCTCTATAGCGCGAATGGCTCATAGAACGCCGCGTGACACGGTGTTGGCTCAGGATCCCTCCCCGTCGATGCAGATTGCACTGGGACGGGAAATACATCTCCTCGTGAGCGAAGGTCCTGATGCCCAGGTGGTCATGATGCCCGACGTGATCGACAAGTCGCTGGAAGAAGTGCAGCTGATACTCGCGTCGATGAACGTGCAGGCTGTTCCGTACAAAATAACGCGACCCGGCGAGGAATATGAAGTTGTGCTGGGTCAGCATCCTCAGCCCGGCACGGTTCTCATCGACGGCCAGGAGGTAACATTCGATATCCGGCTTCGCCCGACGTCCTTCCTGCCCAATGCACGAAGGAAAGTCTCTATTTCGTATGTGGTACCGCTTGGCGCTACCGAGGTTGAAGTTCGTGTCGAAGCTGTAGACGAAGCAGGACGGCACAAGGTCATTTACCCGCAGATAAGCGATTACATTAACAACCGTCCGCCCCTGCTGCTTCCCGGATCGACGATGACCTTTTCCGATATCGCCTACGCCAACGAAACCACCATCGAGTTTTATATCGATCGGCGACGGCACCGAAGCTACTACTATAGTGGCGATAATGATCCGGTGATTACCGATCATCAGGCCACTCAAGACGACACACCGAAATCAGCAAACAACACGTTTTAACACGAAAGGCATTATTCCTACATGGACATTCAAATTGCCCCATCCATTCTCTCCAGTGACTTCAGTCGTTTAGGTGAGGAAATCACTGCTGTCATAGAATCCGGGGCAGACGTGATTCACATTGATGTTATGGACGGGCATTTCGCGCCGAACATTACCATCGGGCCTCCCGTCGTCGCCTCGATCCGAAGTGTGTGTACCGTGCCAATGGATGTACACCTTATGATTAGTGAGCCCGAACTGTTCGTCGAAGATTTCGCAAACGCCGGGGCCGATATCATCACCTTTCATGTTGAGGCGGCGAAACACCCGCATCGGCTTGTGCAGAAAATAAAGGACCTCGGATGTAAAGCGGGCATGGTGCTCAATCCAGGCACCTCGCAGGACGAGATCGAGTTCCTGGCAGACGAACTGGACATGGTTCTTGTAATGACCGTGAATCCCGGATTCGGAGGTCAGGCGTTCATCCCGGAGATGCTCGAAAAGATCGGTCATGTCCGCGCGATGATGGGTGATCGTGATGTCGAAGTTGATGGCGGTATCGACGCCCAGACTGCGATGGATGCTGTAGAAGCCGGAGCGAACGTACTCGTCGCAGGATCGTATATATTCAATCACACTTCATACGCAGAAGCCATCGAAAGCCTACGCGATCCGGTCAGTTGAAAATCATGCTTTACCTTTGGCGGGGTTCTGTCTAATTACTTCCGAACCACCCCAGTACAGTTTGCTCAATTCGCCACCCCCAGCCCGCCTCAGGAAGGTCTTCGGTCACGAGCAGGTCCCGCTCGGCAAGAACAGTCGTACCGAGTACCGCCGATACTGTCCCAACCTTATCGCCTTTTTTCAGAGGGGCCTTCAAGGATTTCGGATGATCATAAACGATCTCGATCTGGTCGAACTCGTCCCGTCTGGTCAGTAAAGTGATCCCGTCCGAGGCAAACAGGTCGGTCGTCTCAACTTCGCAGTTACCGACCCCGATACCTTCGACTGCACTGCCCTCCTCGGGCAAAAAAACATCTCGACGTACCAGAGCCACCCCCTCATCCAGCAGTCGCTCTGCGAGGTCGAATCGTTCCTTCTTGTCAGTGTGCCCCATCACCACAGATATCACGCGAATCCCGTTTTTCTGAAGCGTGGCGGTCACGCAGAAACCCGCCGCGCGAATATAGCCTGTCTTCAACCCATCCATATCGTCGCGTCGCCGCATCAGCTTGTTCGTCGTGTACTTCAGAGCCTCCCCAGGGCGAAATTGAAGTTCCCGCATACTCGTCCATTCCAGAAGCTGCGGCACCTTGACGCAGGCTCTGCCCAGCAATGCCATGTCACGGGCGGTCGTTTTGTCCGGGTCCTCGCCTCGATCCGGCGGCAGGCCGTGAACACTGTTAAATTCAGAGCTTTCCATGCCCAGTTCGGCGGCCATCTCGTTCATTGCCGCGAGATAGGCCTCCTCGCTTTCCCAGAGGCCCTCTGCAACAGCCATCGCAGCGTCATTGGCGGACGCAACCGACACGGCGTGCATGAGATGCTCGAGTGAAAAAGTGTCTCCGGCTTCCAGATATACCTGCGTTCCCCCCATGTGCTGTGCCTTTCGCGATGCCGTTATCGGCTGCTCCAACGTCCATCGTCCTTCCTCAAGACCCTCACTCACCAGCAGCATCTGAAAAAGTTTGATCATGCTCGCGGGAGGACGGACGGTATCGGCATTTTTCTCATACAGAACCAGTCCAGTTTCCGCTTCAACCGATATCGCACTGTATTCTGGAATCGCCGCCGGAGAGGCAGCAGGCGAAAACATGCAGATGACAACAAGGGCACTAATACACTTTAACCGAACACCAAAAATTCTGAACATCATACTGCTACGATACCTCCGATTGTTTTTCTTGATTCAAAACGCGGCTCCGAACTTGCTGAACCAAGTCATAGGATGAAAAGGGTTTCCACAGAACATGCGCACGATCAAGCGAAGTCGATTCTCCGTCCTTCGGGGAACGAGTCATCATCAGCAGAAGCTTGATCTTCTGGGTTCCGGGGTCCGTAGAAAACAAATTGAGCGCTTGGACTCCCGAAACGTCTGGAAGGGTTTCCCCAAATAGTACCAGATCCGGATCGTCCTCCTGCGCATGGCGAAACGACTCGTATCCCGAGTGATACTCTTGAACCGTCGCTCCCATCGCCCTCAACAGCCGAGAGCAGGAGTCGCGAAACTCGATATTGGAATTCACGACATATATCAGCGTTCCTTCAAGTGAAAGCAGTTTCTCATCGATATGCGCCCAACCGAACACAGCATCAGGCAGATGAACTCGAAATGTCGTACCTGAATTAAGTTCGCTCTCGACGTCAATTCGGCCGCCGTGTCCCTCCACGATATTCGCTGCTATCGAAAGCCCGATCCCCGTACCTTCAAAATGCCGCGTCATTGAGCTGTCGACCTGATAGAACTTCTGGAAAATTCGTTCCAGATTTTTCTTTTCAATACCGATGCCGTAATCCTGAATGGAGATCTCGATATCCTTCGAGTCTGTTGACCTTATGGAAACATCGATCGAACTGTCTTCATGACTGAATTTCACTGCATTCGAAAGCAGGATGCCAAGCACCTGACTCAGCTTGTCGTGGTCCCCCCAGATAGACAGGCCCGTATCGTCCGTAACGGTGTTGATCTTGATTTCTTTCTGATTTGCGCCTGGATGAGCAGACAGCACGCTTTCTTCAACAAACTTGTTCAAGTCGAACACCGTTTCATAGAGTATGATACCGCGTATTTCCATCCGGCTGAATTCGATCATTTCATGGATCAGAACTGAAAGGCGTTCCAAATTTCGCTTGATTACCCTCAGTGCGCCGACCTGAGGCCCCTCCACCGCGCCCAAAGTACCGGTCTGAAACATCTCGACGTACCCTTCAATCGTTGCAAGGGGCGTGCGCAGTTCATGGCTTACATTCGACAGAAGCGTGTCCTTCGCCAGATCCATTTCACGCAGTTCCGCGTTTGCAGTTTCGAGCTGTGTCGCATGTTTCTCCAGCTCGTACTGCATATCTTTCAGCTCCTGGAGATCGGTCACCACGAGCGAGTAGTGATCCAGTTCATGCCCCTTGCCGCGTGCCTTGGCAATTGCGATCTTGACCGGAACATAGGCACCATCATCGCGCATGAATTTGTACTCCTGGCTCGCCGCGCCACGCGTGCCTTTGGATATCGAATCCAGAGCACTCATCAATCGGCTTCGTTCATCACCAGGCACGAACTCGATCAAGTTGCGTCCCTCTAACTGTTCAATATTAAGCTTCAGAATTCGGGCGATGTGCACATTTGCGAAATAAACCATGCAGTTCTCGTCAGCCGTCAAAAAGCCCTCGTTCATCTGCATTAAAAGGTCAGACTGACGCTCCTTGGAATCTCTAAGTCGCTTTGTCTGCTCGTCCACCAAATCGTGAAGGTCCTTCGTATACAACTCGAGTCTGGAAGAGAGTCGATACTGCTCCGTAATGTCCCGAATGATAAACAGATTGCCTTCCTTATGCCGCTTTCGATCATATATGGGTGTGTCCGTAATCTGATAGTGGCGATCCTCGCCGTGCCGCTTCCAGGTGAACTCGAATGTGCGCGGCGTCAGGCGCATGCTTTCCTTGCGGCCAAGATCCACAGAATCTATATCGTAGCGTTTCGCAATATCCCAAAGACTCTGCCCGATCAATTCCTCTTCCTCGATCCCCGTCGTCGATAGGACTGATCTGTTTACCAGAACAATCTTCCCGTCCTGATCAAGCAGAAGGAACCCTTCGCCGATGTGATTCGCGACATGCCGGAAACGGTCCACCACCTGATCGATAATCGCTTCAGATCGAACCATGGAATATATTGCCGCGAGCAGTCCCAACAAGAGACTTGCCATCCCAAGCCGGTTCGACCACTGACCGACTCTAGGCGATACGTACTCGAAATCCACCAGTCCATCTGATAGACCCGACACCACTACAACGGCTCCTATGGCCAACGCAATCAGGCTCGCGAACAAAAGCACCCGCTGCAGACCGTCGCTGCGTATTCGTCCGAGTACATTCCCCCCCACAAACAACGGAACCGCAAGACAGAACAACACGACGATACCCTGCAGGATTGGGTCTTCCAGCTGGTTCGAGAACAGAACACCAGTCATCCCAAATGCTACTGGAATAAGATAGAATGGCCTGTACGTCCGTGTTCGTTTCACTTTATGCGGCATGCGCAGGTTTCCGTCCTGTTGGTTCGTGCTAATTATGCCACGCTACGGCGACTCCTTCAAAAGAGAGTGCCCGCGTGTCCGGCCTTGCGTCTACATCAATCGCTCAATTTCGGCTCTGCCAAGCTCATCGCAGCGCTCGTTTTCGGGTACTCCGCTGTGCCCTTTCACCCATACCCACTCTATTTCGTGCTCCCGCGCCGCCGCATCCAGCTGCTGCCACAACTCCAGATTCTTGACGGCGCCTGTCTTGCGCTTCCAACCCCGTGCCTTCCACTGCGGCATCCACTCCTGAACGCCGTGCTTCACATATTGGGAATCAGTCACCATTTTTACGCGGCACGGTCTTGTCAACGTAGCCAACGCCTCGATTGCGGCGGTCAGCTCCATGCGATTGTTCGTTGAATCCAGTTCAGCACCCGAAAGCTCTTTTCGCTTGCTGCCAAAAAGCAGCACAGCACCCCATCCCCCGACACCTGGATTCGGCACGCATCCCCCGTCCGTATAGATTACAACGTGATTATTGCTCGTCACCCCGCCCCCCTATTTATTGCCAACAATCAGTGCCAATCGATTGACTATCATCTCATGCTCGAAGTGTCGCGCCAGATCCAGCGGAGTCTTCCCCTCGTGATTCACGGAATGAGCGTCCGCGCCGACTTTCAAAAGATCATTCACCGCTTTGCTGCTGCCGAACATTGCCGCTCGATGCAGCGGTGTATCACCAAAATCATCTTTCAGTCGGAAGTTCGCACCATTTTTTATCAAGAATCGCAATACGTGACGGTAGTCCCCCTGCGCCGCTATATGCAGGGCAGTCAGTCCCGTGTGGTCTTGTGCGCTGAGATCAGCCCCGTGCGAATGCAGCACCTCAAGCGTATCCAGACGATTTTTGGTTGCGGCATAGTGTACCGCCTGTTGCCCCAAACCGTTTTCGTCTTTCAGCAGCTCGGGGTCGCTGTCAAGAATCGCGGAAAGGCCTTCGACGTCACCTGCCGCCGTCACGTCGTGTATGCTCGGCGAACAGCCAGCGAGCAATATCGTACTCAACAACGCCGCACGAGTGAGAAATTTTGTGTAGTGCACCCTTGTCTCCGGGACAGTGAATCGAGCCGAGAATTGAACTTCTGACGGTTCCAATGCTAACATTAACCAGTTCCAATAAGCACGTAGCAAGAAGCACGGATTTCATCTGCATCGCCTTATCCAGAAAGAGAATATGCACGTACTCATTACCGGTTCCAGCGGTCAAATCGGCACGAACCTCGGCCTCAAACTTCAGAATGAGGGTCATCAGGTCTTTGGAATAGACATTCGCGAGAACACCTGGACCGACAAAATCGAAACGCTCCTGCAGGATCTTAGCGCGCCCGCCAAATCGTTTGATTCTGGTATTGGCGATGCGGAATATCCAGGAAATTTTGACGTTGTGGTACATTTGGCGGCGCACGCGAAAGTTCATCAGCTCGTCGAGCAGCCTGATCGCGCCCTGGAAAATATCACGATGACGTTCAACGTCCTCGAATACTGCCGCGCACACAATACCCCTATAATCTTCAGTTCATCGCGCGAAGTATATGGAGATATTCACCGATATATCACCGAAGAATCACATGCCGACTTTGCTTTCACGGAGTCCCCCTACTCCGCCTCAAAAATATCGGGTGAGGCCCTCATCTATTCCTACGCGCAATGCTACGACCTACCCTACATCATTTTCCGTTTCAGCAACGTGTATGGGCGCTTCGACAACGACATCGAACGCATGGAACGGGTCATTCCACTCTTCATCAAACGCATAAGAGATGGAGACCCCATCACCGTCTTCGGCGAAGGCAAGGTCCTCGACTTTACTTACGTAGATGACTGCGTGAGCGGTATCGGAAGCGGAATCGACCTACTCGTCTCGGGCAGAGAGAAAAACCACACCATTAACCTCGCGTATGGTCAAGGTCAGTCTCTCGTCGACATGGCAAAATACGTCGCAGAGACCCTGGGTGTCGAGCCGGACATGACCGTCGAACCCTCGCGCGTCGGCGAAGTCACCCACTACGTTGCAAACATCGGCAAAGCCCGTACACTACTCGGCTATGAGCCGAAGACACCGCTCAGGGACGGTATCTCAAAATCGATCGACTGGTCAGAGGGATTTTCGAAGTGACGCATAGACCTGTCGGGTTAGCCGAACCAACTGATCCAGATGTGCATCCGCGTTGGTATTTCGACACAACCATACGACGAATGCCGACCGCTCCCATACGAAGCCGATCAACATCTAATCTCAACATTGCCCTTGCTAGTAGTTTCCTTCGTACACAATTCGCTTTGGGAACACCTTAAGGGGCGCCAATCGTGGCTGTACCTCCACTGACCTTGAGCGTGAACGCAGTATTCAAGGTGCCGATCCACGTTGTGGATGTTGTAGAGGCTGGCACAATGATCCAGACTATGCCGCCCGATGCGACTGCACCCGTGGCGCTGGACAGAGTCTTATATGGTTCGGATACCGTACCTGACTCGCTGCCTGTCCAGGCAAAATCGACCCAAATATTGTCTGACGCCATATTTGGATCTGTACCGGCAACAATCTCTTCGAGGTCGCCGATTCCATCGCCGTCGGAATCGGCGTTGTTGGGGTTTGTACCGTGCGTATTTACTTCCTCACCATCGGTGAGACCGTCATTGTCGCTGTCGGAGTCGGTCGGATCCGTTCCATTGTCTGTTTCGTCACCGTCGAAAAGTGTGTCCAGATCGCGGTCATAGCCCCGTCGCGCCGTCTCTTCAGTGGGTACCATCAGGAATGTCATCTCTGCGCCGGTTGTTCCAGCAAGTGCGAGCAACGCAGTCATCCCAATGGTTTCTCCAGATCTGTCAGATTGAAAGATAGCAGAACTGTTTGTGCCGCTGGAATGCGCCCAGCCTCTACGCTCGCTACTGAGCTTACCTACGACGACCATACCCAATACATCTTCATCCGCACGTCGCGACATGGCATAAATGGTATTTTCTTCATCCGAACTGCCCGAAGGCGTCACGCTGATTGTGATCGAATGGCCCACTCCGGCATGAGCACTCTGATCAGCAGCCGCAGGCGGAATACTTCCCGAAGGCGCGCCCGAAAGTGTC
>DTSJ01000095.1 GCA_012965445.1 Candidatus Hydrogenedentota bacterium | reverse complement strand
CGGCGTCTGCACAAAAGAAAATAGCTCAAGACCCGATGGGGAGGTGTGTCCGGACCCGCGTGAAAAGCGCTGAGGTCTCCTCCGACGGCTGTTATTGGGCCGTAAACGACTTCAAAGAGGGGTGGTAATGGCAAACCGACCTTGACAACGTCGGCTGTCGTCCCTATCATGGAGGAGAACTTGCCCGTAATGGTCACGAGCAGGTCCATACGGGTAATGTCGGTTAAACTGTTTCTATATTCAACAGTTTCGAAATCAGTTCAAACACCGTGAGAAGGAGATAGAACTTATGTGGGTACCAAAATACGTTCGTGACGAGAAAAAAGGGGTCGACTCGCCAGTACCAACACAAGTCGTATCCAACGAAGAACTCCTTCCACGCCCCCAGCATAAGTTGCAGGCCCAGGTCGAATCCCTCACCATGGAACTCGGCACCAGCAAAGCCAAGAAGCTCGGCATGAAACGTCGTGACTTCATGCGCACATCAATGGGCATGGCCACGGCGTACGTCGCCGCAAACCAGGTATACGGTAACTACTGGAACGTAACAGACGACGAAACAGTCGAAGCCGCCGCAGTGGACGAAGGCGAAGCGGGTAAAGACTACTTCATCGTAGACGTACAGGCGCACTTCACAAACGGATACGCCATCGGATTCCGCAACGCCGATTTCGTCAAGAACATGGGCTTCCAGCTCGACAACTCAGCCGCCGGATACTCCCAGCGCACATTCGTAAAAGAATTCTTCTTCGATTCAGATACCGACATCGTAGTCATCTCAGGCGTACCCGATCGCGAACAGAACACTGACGACTCCGGAAATGTCCTCGAAGGCTTCCAACGCTCACGCGGCGCGCTTCCAAGCTGGCTCATGCAGCAGTCGCGCGACCAGATAAACGAAGTCGCAGGGGGTACAAAGCGCGCATACAATCAGGGCAACTGTGCACCAAACCACTACTGGGACAAAGCCAAAAACCAGCCCGACTATCCCGCGCTCCACGACCAGATCGAACGCGAAGTCAAACAATACGGTATCACTTCCTGGAAATGGTACTGCCACACTGACCCCGGTCGCAGCGGCGGCGGCTTCCAGCTCGACGACGAAATGTCGGCAAACTTCTTCGACAAGTCCCGTGAGCTCGGAATCAAACTCTTCAGTGTGCACAAAGGCTACTCCGCACAATCCAGAACGCTGGGCCACCTCGCCAATCCAAAAGATGTCGAAAAAGCCGCCCTAGATAACAAAGACCTCACTTTCGTCATCTACCACTCCGCAATGATGATGTCGCCCTACACACCCGACTTCGAGAACCTCATCGAATGGGACGCGGAATCAGGCGACTTCCTCTGGCACAACGTCCTCATGGACATCAAAAAACGCAATCCCGACATGGACAACGTCTTCGTCGAAATCGGCTCCGCATTCGGAACACTCGTACTCGAACACCCCGTGATGTGCCAGCACCTCATCGGAAAAAACGTCAAATACTACGGCTCAGACCACGTCATCTGGGGTACCGACTGCCTATGGTGGGGGTCCCCGCAATGGGTCATCGACGCACTCAAAAGGTTCCAGATCAGCGACGAACTCTGCGACAAACACGGCTATGCAAAACTCACCGACGCAGACAAAGCAAACATCTTCGGCCTCAACGCCGCGCGCATATACGGCATGGATCCCGAAGAAAAACGTCAGGAACTCAAGCAGGACGACCTCGAAAAATTCAAGCTCCAGTATCGTGCAGACGGCGGCGTGAGAACCAACCGCGTTCCTGGACTCGTCCGCGACGATACCCGCAAAGTTTAATCCCCGATCCAAAGGCAACACCTGAGGCGCACTCGCAAGAGCGCGCCTTTCCTTTTTTGCATCGCACCCCAACAAACCTCTCCCCACAACTTGTCATCACTCCACCAGATCTGAAAAAATCTTTCCAAGGAGATTCAATATATGGAACCGTTTCACGCTACCACAGTCATCGCCGTGCGCAAAGACGATCAAGTCGCCATGGGCGGCGATGGGCAAGTCACCCTTGGCCAGGTCGTCATGAAAAACACCGCAACGAAAGTACGCAGACTCGCCGATGGACGCGTACTCGCAGGATTCGCTGGTTCAGTCTCAGACGCTTTCACCCTCTTCGAAAGATTCGAAGTTAAACTCTCCGAATACAACAGCAACCTCATGCGCGCCGCAGTAGAACTCGGAAAAGACTGGCGCACAGACAAATACCTCCGAAACCTCGAAGCTCACCTCTCCGTTTGCGACACGGAAACCTCACTCCTCATCGCAGGCACAGGGGAAATCATCGAACCCGACGACGGAATTCTCGCGATCGGCTCCGGTGGTTCTTACGCACTCGCAGCCGCACGGGCACTCTCCGAATTCTCAGATCTCAACGCGGAAGCCATCGTCCGTAAATCCCTCGAAATCGCCGCAGGCATCTGCATTTACACGAACACGAACATCACCATAGAGACACTTTAAGCACGTAGTGGCGACCCTGCATGGTCGCCCTATCCCAGCGACTTTCCCGCAGGGCCATTACACCTGACGACTTACCCGTCCCCATTCGTCAGCTTCTGAATAATTGAAGTCGTCGATCGCCCGTCCACACCCGCAATCAACGCAATCCTCCCCCCATAAGACTCCACCAGCCGCCGCTCATCCTGATCAATCGTCTCAATCGTATAATCCCCGCCCTTCGCATAAACATCAGGCTTCAATGTCTCAAGCAGACCCACCGTGTTCGCATCCGAAAACACCAGCACATGACCAACACACCCCAGCGCAGAAATTATCAGCGCCCGCTCATCCTCTGGAACAACAGGACGATCAGGCCCTTTTACCGCCGAAACCGAAGCATCACTGTTCAATCCCACCACAAGCACATCGCCCTGCTTTGCCGCATTCATCAAATAGGTAACATGCCCCGCATGCAGTATGTCAAAGCAGCCGTTCGTCCACACGACCGACTTTCCCTCAGCCTGATACGACTGAATCAATTCAGACAGCGTTTCCAGCGGTACCACCGTCTCGCTCCGATCTTCCGCGAACAACACAGACTCTATTTCCTCGCGCGATACAGAGACCGCACCAAGTTGCGCAACTGCCCTCGCAGCTGCAGCGTTCGCAATCGTCGCCGCTTCCTCAAGCGAACCCTTCGCGAGAAGCGTAAGGGTCGCCGCAGAAGTGACGGTATCACCAGCGCCAGTCACGTCCACGATCTCACTCGCACAGGCCGCACATTTCGTCGCTGTGCCTTCCGCAAACACCGTGATCCCGTTTGGACCCCGCGTAACAAGTGCGGAGCGGCATCGCATTAACATTACGTCAGCGGCAGCCTTCAACTCCTCCTCAGTTTTTACCGACATCGCCAACCCAACACCAAGCTCAGATTCATTCGGTACCACCACATCAAAATCCTTTACCATGCCGATCCGTTCGCGCGAGTCCGCAACCGTCAGCACACCATGCTCCATCGCGCAATCCGCAACTGTCCGAATCAGTCTCTGCGTGATCGCATATGAAACCTGATCGATGACCACAATCGCATCGACCTGCGAAGCAAGGCCCTTGACAGCTTCGATCAATTGCAGTTCCACCGACTCGCTGAGTCCAGACAAGCGAGGTGTATCCGACCGAAGAATCTCTTGCTCAGGATAGGTATCGCCTCCAGCCCGGAATTTTCCGTAGGTATTCGTCGGATTACTCGGATCTACGACAAGGCCCGAATGACCAATGCCCCTGTCATCGAGTTCTTTTCGCAGAACTCCCGCATTCGTATCGTCACCCACGATACCCGCAAGATAAACCGTCGCCCCCATAGCCGCAAGATTCGCCGCTACATTTCCAGCAGCCCCCGGATTATGATACTGCCGACTCATCTCGAAAATCGGAATCGGTGCCTCAAGGCTCATTTCAGTAATCCGACCAAAATTCGTCTGGTCAAGGTAAATGTCCCCCACAACCATCACGCTGGAAGAGGAAAATGCGCCAATTATCGCTTCGAATCGTTCTTTATTCATAATCGGATCGGGTACCTGCAAAGTCAAACCATTTGGAAAGCAGGATTGTATCCCATTCTATAATTGAGATTAAAGTCGTCGGGTTCGTCTCCGCCGGAAGCGAATCCGCAAACCAGGCCAACCGCGGCTTGCAGCGTCCGCGCCATCAGGTCAACTGGAATCGGCGTTGAAATCACTTTAGCGGATGCTTATAGTGGCGACTAGCAAAGGGGGGTTAGTGTCGAAAGAGCAAGATACCGGGTCTACAGAAGACGATTCGAATTCCGTCGATGTACCTCAAGTTAAACGGCCCGGACGAGGAAAATACATGCTACTCCTCGGATTGGCCGTGTACTGCGGCGCGATTTGGTATTTCGGGTGGCAAGACATCCAGGGTCAAGTTCTCGGAACAGACATCGTCAAAGTCGTGGCAGCAGCAGGAATCATTTTTTCCAGAACATGGATGCGCGTTCTCAAATGGCGATACGCCCTCGGCCCCCAACAGCATGCTGCAGGCCTTTTTTCATGTCGAAAGCTACCGGAGATCTCACCCCCGGACGCCTCGGCGAGTTCGCGCCCATGGTGATTCGAAATCATCGAACCGCAAAAGTAGGCGCATGGATTCTATTCGACAGAATTCTCGAAATTCTCGCAACTATCGCCCTGGGACTCTACGGCCTCGCTGTCATCGACCTGCTCTCGCCCCGGCACCTTGGCATCGTTTTCGCCGCATCGGTCGTCGCCAGCGTACTCGGAATCTATCTGCTTACCCATAGAGGGATGTTTCTCTGGATTGCAGCAAGATTGAAGGAGGGCGTAATGCCACATAAAATTCTCGTCCTTCTAGCCGCCATAAGTGAAGAAATCTTCCACTTCACCCGTTCCCTTCCAATCGTTGCATCAATTACCATCGTCACAAAGGCGATAGACCTGTTCGCCGTCATGCTCGTATTCCAGGCACTCGGAGTATTTCCAGGCTTTGGGCTCATCGCAGCAGCCAAGTGCGCCCTCGCAATTGTCAGTTTCCTGCCAGTCACACCAACCGCCACCGGCCTACCCCACGGCACACAGGCATGGCTCATGAACCATGTTGCCGATGTCCCCGCCGAAGTTCTTGTCGCAGGCATCGGCATCGAAGTACTCATCGTAAGTATGACCTTCTGGATTTCCGCTTCAATCGCCATGCGCTTCATCAAAGATGCCGCCACGGCAAAAAGTGGGCCCATTTCGTGAGATTCGTGTTTAACTTAGCGTTATTACCCTATAGTAAGGTTTGCAGATGACAATCGTATACGAATTCTGCTAAAATACACGAACATTAAAGAGCCCGATTATCAATTCCTTCGGTTTCTAAACCGTTCGTGCATCCGGACGGTCTTATCTAAAAAAGGGATGGTGTGTCCACAGCCGAAGGCGGTTCAGAATCTATGTCAAAGGATACTCTTGTGAATAGTTCGCTGTTTCGAGTAACGAAGTTACCTTTGGGCCTCGCAATGCTCGGAGCTCTGGCCCTCGCCGGATGCAACGTCCAGTTCGGCTTCGGGCCCAACGGAAAGTTCGGCGATCTCGCTAAAAACGAATCCGCACCGCTCGTCATTCCTGTCGAGGCAGTCGCACCAGAGCGCGGCGATATCTCCACCTATTTCGAAACCTCCACCCGCGTCGAGGCAGAACGCCGTGTCGATGTAGCCTCCAAAGGCTCAGCACGCTGCGTGAAAATACTCGCCGACGAAGGTGACACGGTCGAGCAGGGCGATATCCTCGCGGAACTCGACCAGGCCGAGGCGCAGGCGCAGTATGATCAGAGCTCTATCCAGGTCAAGCAAAATGAAACCGCCTACCTGCTCTCCAAACGCCAGTTTGACGAAGGCCTCGGCACGCAGATGGATATGGACAACAACTTTTTTGCTCATGAACAATCACTCGCTACCCTGAAGTCACAGAAACTCCTCCTCGACAACCTTACCATTCGCGCCCCCATTGGCGGCGTGATCACATCGCGCCAGATTCACGAAGGTATGCTGGTCGGGAGCGGAGACATCGTGTTCAACATCGTCGATCCGACATCGTTCATGCTCGCAATCGCACCCCCCGAAAAAGAACTCTCCCGACTGAAAATCGGTCAGCAGGCAGAAGTCCGCATCGACGCGCTGCCCGGCAGAGTCTACAAAGCAAAAATTAGACGAATCAACCCAAGCGTCGACCCCGTCACCGGTACGATAAAAGTAATTCTCGATTTCGACGATGAACTCCGAGATAAACTCCGCGAATCAGCCTTCTCGCGCGTCAAGCTCGTCATGAGCACACGAAAAAACGTCGTCCTGATTCCCAAGGAAGCAATCGTAGAGGAAAGCGGCAAAAAATACGTATTCATCGTCGAGCGTAGCGAAGACGAAACCGTGTCTCTGGCGACAGACTCAGATAAAGACGAAAAGGACGACGGATCGATTTCAACCACCGAAGTCGAGGCCTCTGTAGAGAGCGAAAAAGATCCCGCCAAAGCCGTTGAAGAAATTCCCGTCTACACCGCGAAGCGCGTTGAGGTCCAGACCGCGCTAGAAGATAGCGATCGCATTCAGGTTTTCTCCGGCGTTACCGACCTGGATTTGATGGTGATCAATGGTCAACATTCCCTAAAAGACGGCGCGAAAGTTCGTCTGACCAATGTTCAAACCGAACTTCTGTCCAAATCAGGCCTTTCAGCAGACGAACTGCTGGACGCGGCAAAAGAAAAACGCAAAGAAGGCGGAAACGAAAACTCATCCAAGGACCAGGGCAGGCGCGGTCGTGGAAAGTTCTAACGCCGCTTCTTTATCAGGAGCGAGTCATCCACCGAGACTTCGGGTCCGGAGCCAATTTGAGTCATGACCGATAGCGCCGAAGCCAAACACTACCGCCTCTCAATCCGACGCCCCGTCACCATGGCGATGGTCTTTCTAACCCTCCTCGTCTTTGGCTGGAAATCCTATCAGGAACTCGCCATCAACCTGATGCCCGATATCGCCTACCCAACACTTACCGTCCGCACCGAATACGAAGGCGCCGCTCCAGAAGACGTAGAGAACCTCGTAACCCGAAAACTCGAAGAACGCCTAAGCGTAGTGTCCGGAGTCGTCCAGGTCAGCAGCGTCTCATCCGCAGGACTCTCCGAAGTCATCATGGAATTCGCATGGGGCAGCGACATGAACGTCGCCATGCAGAACATCCGCGACGGACTCGACCAAATTCAAATGCCCCAAGGCGTCACAAGCAACCCCGTTATTCTCAGATACGACCCAACACTCGACCCAGTCCTCCGCGTCGCAATTGTCGGCCGAGATCTCGAAGGCATCACAGACCCCGAACTGCGCAGACAACAAGAACGAAGCGATCTCGCAGAAATACGCGAAGCCACCGAAAAGCAGATCAAAAGCGATCTCGAAGCCGAACCCGGTATCGCCCAGGTATCCGTAAAAGGAGGCCGCGAAGACGAAATTCAAATCATGCTCGACTCCGAGCGTCTCAAAAGTCTCGGATTGACACCCGCCGCAATTGTAAACGCACTGCAGCAGCAAAATATTAACCTCTCCGGCGGCCGCCTCAAAGAAGGCAAGGCAGAATACCTCGTACGCACACTTAACGAATTCAAAAACGTCGAAGAAGTCCGCAACGTAATCGTCTCCTCCATGGGCGGTCAGCCCGGCCAAGCCTTTCAGCCCCAGCAACCCGGCCAACAAGCCCAGCAAACCCAACGCTTCAGGCTCACCGATATCGCCGAAGTCTCCATGGGCATGAAGGAACGCGAGACCATCGTCCGAGTCAACGGACAGGAAGCCGTCGAGCTCGAATTCTTCAAAGAAGGCAGTGCAAACGTCGTCCAGGTAGCCAAAGTCCTCAAGAAATTCTTCCATTTCGACCAGACAGAACCCTTTCAGATTCGCATGTTCCGCAAGGTCGCGGAGAATGACCCAAGCGGTCGCGCGAAAATGGCCCTCGAACAGTACGACAAAATGCAGGCTCGCGGTGATCGCCTCAAAAACAGACTCCCTGATTTCGCACGCCCAATCCTCATCACCGACCAGTCCCGGTTCATAGAAGCCTCAATCGCCGAAGTCAAAAGAACAGCCCTCGTAGGCGGCGTGCTCGCACTGCTCGTACTCTTCCTCTTCCTCCGGGAACTCCGAAGCACAGTCATCATCGGCATCGCGATCCCAATCTCCGTCGTCGCAACCTTCGTACCCATGTTTATCCAGGAAATTTCACTCAACATCATGTCCCTCGGAGGACTCGCCCTCGGGGTCGGAATGCTCGTCGATAACTCTATCGTCGTACTCGAAAGCATATTCCGCTGCCGCGAAGAAGGCGACGGCATAAAAGACGCCGCCGAGCGAGGCACACAAGAAGTCGCAAGCGCCGTTACCGCATCCACGCTCACCACCATCGCCGTCTTCTTCCCAATCGTTTTCGTCGAAGGCATCGCCGGGCAGCTGTTCCGAGATCTCGCACTAACAGTAACCTTTTCCCTAATCGCATCCCTCATGGTCGCCCTCTACCTGATTCCGATGATCGCATCACGCGAAGGCATGCCCCTCGTCGGTGGAAGAAACGCAGTATGGATTTTTCGCGGCATTCGGGACGGCAGAGATGCCGGTAAATCGAAAAAAGACATCCTCCTGGCACTCCCCAAACTTGGACTCGGCTATACAAAAACAGGTATCCGTGATCTCTGGGCAGAAACAGCCGGCGTCGCCGTCGCAGCAAGACGCAACGCAAAAGGAGTTCGCCGGCTCGGCCTCGCCATTCTCATGCTTCCTGCCGTAGTCTTGTTCGTGCTGCGCGTAGCAATCTCCCTCATCGGCGTACTGCTCGCTACCATATTCAGCCTGCTCGTGTTCCTGACATTCGCAATTTACCAGGCCCTCGCAGTCGTTTTTCGCACCCTACTGTTCCTTCCAATCAGAATTTTTGAATACGGATTTCAGGCGTCCCGATCCCTCTATACACTCCTCCTCAGGCAGGCACTCCACGTCAGCCCAATCATCCTCCTCGCGGCAGTCGCAATTTCCTATTTCGCCTTCGCACAGTCGCAGCTCCTCGGTCGTGAATTAATTCCACCCATGAAGCAGGGCGAATTCGGCATCCGCATCGAGGCCGAACCCGGCACCCAGCTCGAGACCACAGAAGAAAAGGCCCACTCCATCGAGCAAATCGTACAGGCATTTCCAGAAGTCGACTCCGTCACAATGCAGGTCGGCGGAGAAGCAAGTACCACCGGCGCCGGAGAAAGCGAAAACGTCGCCATATTGACCGTGAAGCTCGTCAACCCAGAAGAAACCGTCAAGTATCAGGACGAAATTATCGAGCGCATGCGCCAGGAAGTTCTTGCACGCACCTCAGAACAAATCACCTTCACACTGCCCACGCTCTTCAGTTTCAAGACCGCAATGGAACTCCAAATCTACGGAGAGGAAATCGATATTCTCGAAGACCTCGGAAACCAGGCACTCGCAGCCATACACGACATAAGAGGTATCAAGGACGCCGAATTAAGCCTGAAACGCGGATATCCCGAAGTACACGTGCTCCTCGACCGCGAACTCCTCGGAGCGAAAAACATTCAGCCCATTCAAGTCGCACAACTCCTCCGAACTGAAGTCCAGGGAGACGTCGCCACCCAGTTCAACAGGGGCGGAGAAAAAGTCGACATTCGTGTTCGATCAGACCAGGCACGCATGACAAGCATCGATGACCTGAAAATGCTCTCCGTCACAGAAGGAGACCCGCCGACGCCGCTCATGTCCGTCGCCCGCATCGTAGAGACCGACGGGCCGAGCGAAATCAGACGTATCGATCAGCGTCAGGTCGTGCTCGTTACAGCAAATGTCGAAGGACGCGATCTCGGCAGCGTCGCCAGCGATATTCGTGCTCGCATGGAAACAATCGCCTGGGGAGACGGATACGAATACGTGTTGGGCGGACAAAACCGGGAACTCGAATCATCCTACGGCGGGCTGCTCTTCGCAATAGCACTTGCAATTTTCCTCGTTTACGTCGTCATGGCGTGTCAGTTCGAATCAATCGTTCACCCCATGTTCATTATGTTCTCCGTTCCCCTCGCCTTTATCGGAGTCGTCTACGCGCTCGCCTGGCTCAATCAAAGCGTCAGTATAATCGTATTCATCGGCGGAATCGTGCTCGCTGGAATCGTCGTAAACAGCGCAATCATTCTCGTCGACTATATCAATCAGCTGCGAGCCCGCGGTCATTCAAAAATCGACGCAATCGTAGAAGCAGGTACCGTACGCTTTCGTCCCATTATGATGACCGCTGCTACCACCGTACTCGGCTTGATTCCCATGGCCCTCTCAAGCGGTGAAGGCGCCGAAATCCGAAGCCCAATGGCAATCACTGTCATGTCAGGATTGATTTCCTCCACTGTACTCACTTTGTTTATAATCCCCGTTATCTACTACATGTTTGCCAGCAGGGACAAAGCGTGAAAAAATCACTACCTGCAATAGCACTTGAGCGGCCAGTCACCGTCACCATGCTCGTCATCACCCTCATCTGCTTCGGAGTCCTCACCGCCCAGCGAACCGCCGTAACGTTCATGCCCCCCTTGGATCTCCCTTTCCTCGGCGCATTCATTCCCTATCCCGGTGCTACCCCAGCCCAGGTTGAACAGGAAATCGCAATACCCGCCGAAGGAGAATTCGGAACCCTTCCCAGCCTCAGACAAATCTACACAAACTCCAGTTCGGACGGATGTTTCGTAAGCCTCAATTTCGAATCCGGTACAGATATGACCACCGCCCTCGGCGAAGTACGTGATCGCATCGAGCGGCTCCGGATGGTTCTTCCAGAAGAATCTGATCAGATATTCGTGCGCCATTTCTCCCTGGAATCTATCCCTATCATGCAGGTCGCGCTCAGCGGGAAAGGAGACTACGACGCGTTCGCACAAAGGATTGATGAGAAAGTCTTGCCAAGATTGCTGCGTATCGAAGGAGTCGCCGAAATCAACGTCTGGGGATGGCGCCAGCAGGACTACAACGTAAACTTTGACCAGCAGTCTCTCCTCTCGCGCAATCTCTCTCTTTACGATGTCATAAACACCCTCAATACCGGAAACGTGGATGTCGGCGTCGGCCAGCTCATGGACGGAAACAAGGAATACGCGATTCGCGCAGAAGCCAAGCTGGACTCCATCGCAGACTACATCCAGCTTCCCCTCGCCAACGGAGCACGCCTCGGTGAAGTCGCCACAGGAAGCCTTCGCGAAGATGAAGAGGATTCCCACTTTTCGATCGATGGTCAGCGACAGATGTTTATGATCGTGACAAAAGAGTCCAACGCAAACACCGCAAAAACATGTGAGGCCGTCATGGCCGAGTTGGAGCGCATCCTCGCAGAACCAGAGATGGAAGGCGCTCAAAAATTCGTATTCTTCAATCAAGGCGATATCATTACCGGTGCCCTGAACGGCCTCAAGAAAGCCTCAATCTACGGCGGCTGCATGGCTCTGCTCGTCCTGTTCGCATTTCTCAGAAGAATCCGCCCCACAATCGTCGTCGCCCTCGCCATTCCCGGATCGCTTGTCGCCGCTTTCGTGTTCCTGTATGCCGTTGGAATGACATTGAATCTCATCACCATGATGTCTCTCATCATAGCCGTCGGCATGGTCGTAGACAACTCCATCGTGGTTATCGAAAATATCTATCGGCTTCGCGCAAAGGGACTGGATCGCTTTGAGAGTGCGAAGCAAGGCGCCTCCGAAGTTGCAATGGCCATCATCGCTGCCACCCTAACCACTGCAGTCGTCTTCGTTCCAGTATTTTACATCGACAGCGGTGAAATGTCCGTCCTCATGCGACATTTTGCCGTACCCGTAACTGTTTCCCTCGTGGCAAGTCTTGTCATAGCTCTTACCGTCATACCCCTCGCCGTGAGTCGATTCAAAATCAACGAAACATCACCCTGGTCAAGACTGCTGAACCGACTGCATTGGGTGCATACAATGGACGATTCTGAGGCACCCTCAAAGCCGTCAAGACTGCGCTTTCTGAACCCCGTCTACGTCCTTCGAAATGGCTACGAGCTCTTCCTGCGACGCGGGATGAAGCATCGCTTCGTATCCCTGCTTATCGTCGCCGGATTTGTCTATCTAACTGTTCAAGTTCCCATGAAACGAATGGGATTTCAGGAAATGCCCACCTCAGACGGGCGCATGATCGAGATCGACGTCGATTTCGATGCCAATTACAACATGGAAATGGCGAGCGAAGTCTTCGAAACCATGGAAAGCATCATTAAACCGCTCCACGAAACACTCGGAGTCAAACACTCCTTCAAACAGTACACAGCGCGCGGCGGAGAGATGAACCTCTTCCTGATCAACGACGAAGACATGGACTCCACTTGGGAAGCATTTCCCTATTCCTCCGAAGAAGTCATGGACATCCTATGGTACGTTCTTCCCGACAACGCCCCAGGAGTAGAGTTCTCAGTCTCCACAGGCGGTATGGGCGGCGGCGGCGGTGGTGGCGGAGGACGTGGGGGAGGTTCTGCCCAGAAGCGCGTATCTGCCAGACTCGAAGGCGACGATACCCAGACCCTGGACGGCTACGCAAAACGCTTCCTCGCCCTCCTTGATGATTTACCCGGTCTTACTGGTGCCGAGCTAAGCACCCAGCGGTCAAATCAGGAGATTCAGCTGAAAGTAGATACCGAGCTCGCTGGATATATGGGCATCAGGCCAATGGACATCGCACAAACGGTATCCTTCGCATTGCGTGGCGCACAGTTGTCAAAAATGAAATCGGGCAGTCGCGAAATTACCGTTTGGGGACAATTTCGCGAGGAAGATCGCAAGAATACAAACAACCTGAACAATATTATGATGGCCGGTTCAGACGGGACAATGGTCACGATGAATCAACTGGTCACAAAACATAGAACAGAAACCCCGCGCGTTATCCAAAGACGCAACGGAAAAAATTTCGTCTACGCAGTCGGTAGCGTCGCGAGCAAAAATCTCAACGATATCCATACTGCCATGCGCGGACTCGTATCAAACTTCGAAATGCCGACAGGCTACAATGTCGCAATGGGTGACGAACTCCGCGGCATCGAAGACAACCAGAGTAACTTCTTCTCATTGCTTCTCATGGCCGTACTCCTTATCTTCATCGTTATGAGTGCCCTCTTCGAATCATGCCTCCTCCCGCTCTCAATCCTTACCACCGTACCCATGGCATTTCTCGGCGTAATATGGCTCATGTTTCTCACCGGGACCTCAATGGACACCATCGCGTTCATCGGATGTATCCTCATGGTTGGCGTAGTCGTCAACAACGGAATCGTCATCGTCGATCACATAAACCAGCTCCGCAAAGAAGGACTTGATCGCTATGATGCCATCGTCCAGGGCGGACTCAATCGCCTCCGCCCAGTACTCATGACTGCCCTTACAACCATACTCGGCGCCATTCCCCTCGCGATCGGCGGGCGCATCGGCGAACCCGCAACCGTCAGCCTCGGAATGTCAATGATCGGAGGCCTCTCCGCCGGCACAGTCCTCACCCTCTTCGTGGTACCCCTGTTCTACTCGTTTATAGATGACCTCCAACAATGGATCATGCGATTCTTCGGGGAACTCGTATCACTTCGACAAGGATAGCGTCCGATCACGCCCAAATTGCGGCGCATCGCATATCTATGCTACTATGTGGCGCTTGAATCCCCCTGGAATTGGGCAATAACAGTTGAATGAGGAAACAATATAGTGCGTACGCCAATAGTTGCTGGAAACTGGAAAATGAACCAGCTGAGTACCGACGCTGTCGCGTTGGCCACCGCTCTCAAAAATCAGCTAGCTGACGTTGAAGGCACCGAGGTCGTAGTCTGTCCCGTAGCAACCGTACTGAAATCAGTCGCCGATGCTCTTGACGGTAGTAGAATCCAGGTTTCGGGCCAAAACTGCTGGCACGCGGAAAGCGGCGCCTTTACAGGCGAACTCTCTCCGCAAATGCTCCAGGACGCAGGTTGTACATGGACTATTCTCGGACATAGTGAAAGACGCCATATTTTCCGCGAATCCGACGCACTGTTGAACGAAAAATTGAAATTTGCACTCGCTTCCGGCCTGAATGTCATTTTTTGCATAGGGGAAACCCTCGAAGAACGAGAAGGCGGCACGATGAACGATGTACTCACCCGTCAGTTGCTAGGCGGCCTGTCAGGCTTCTCAGACGATGACTTCAGCAACGTCGTCCTGGCATACGAGCCGGTATGGGCAATTGGTACTGGATTGACCGCCACGCCCGCGCAGGCCGAAGAAGCCCACGCATTCGTACGAGACGTAGTCAAAGAAAAGTTTAATGGAACCGTAGCCGATGCGCTGCGGATACAATACGGTGGAAGTGTCAAGCCAGACAATGCCGCAGAGTTGATGAGTCAGCAAAATGTCGACGGTGCCTTGGTCGGCGGCGCATCCCTGGATGCAGAAAGTTTTGCCGCAATCGTTAGAGCGACAATATAGAATCAAAACAGCGAAATAAGGAACAACAAGCAATATGTTAGACGCAATTTTCAGTGTAAATACAATATGGTGGACCCTCATGGTCGTATACGTCCCCGCGTGTGTCGGCCTCATCGGGATCGTACTTCTTCAGCAGGGTAAAGGCGGCGGATTCGGCGGGGCCCTCGGCGGAGGCGGAGGCACAGACACCGTATTCGGCACGAAAAACGCCCAGACCCTGCCTGTTAAAATCACCTATGCAGGTGCAACCCTCTTCATGACCATCGCAATCGTCCTCTCGGTTCTTTCCGGTCGACTCGACAAAGGCGCAGCCCCTGACCTCCTCGAACTCAGCGACAGCGATCCAACCATGTCAAGCTCCACAATCAGCAGCACCACGATGGAGGAATTGGGCCTCGATACAGGCGTAACAAATGCCTCCGCACACAACGAATCTGCCGCAGTCACGCCGGAGCTCGAAACAACCCCGGATGCAACCGAAGGAACCGACGAAGCCACACCCGATGAAACAATCGGCGAGACAACAGAAGAAGACTCCTCGGATGACGCACAGTAAAGACACTCCAAAATGAACCTATCCGCCCAAAGCATCCCACATGCTTTGGGCTTTTTTATGTGAATCAGAAACAGGGAAGCAGCCAACATGGATAAAATACTCGTACGCGGGGGAAACGCACTAAACGGCACCGTCAACATCCGCGGCGCAAAAAACTCCACCCTCCCCCTCATGGCAGCCGTACTCCAGGCCGAAGGCCCCTGCACCCTCCACAACGTCCCGTGCCTCCACGACATTTTCTCCATGGACAAAGTCCTCTCCTCAATGGGCGTCGCAATCGATTTCACCGGACAGTCCATGACCCTCGATCCAACCCGAATCCACACCCGCGAAGCCCACTACGACCTCGTCCGAAAACTACGCGCCTCATTCTTCGTACTCGGCCCGCTATGGGGGCGTTTCGCCCAAGCAAAAGTCTCCCTCCCCGGCGGCTGCGCAATCGGCACACGCCCCGTCGATATCCACCTCAAAGGACTCGAAGCCCTCGGCGCAAAAATTCACATAGAAGACGGCTACGTCCTCGCCGAAGGCCAACCAACTGGAGCGAACATCGCCCTCGACTTTCCCAGCGTAGGCGCAACCGAAAATCTCATCATGGCAGCCGCCCGCGCAAAAGGCGGAACACGAATTTCAAACGTCGCCCGCGAACCCGAAATCATAGACCTCGCCAACTTCCTCAACGCCATGGGCGCAAAAATCGTAGGCGCAGGTACAGACACGATCGAAATCGAAGGCGTCGATTCCCTCCAGGGTACCACCCACAACGTCGTCGCTGACCGTATCGAAGCCGGTACCTTCCTCATCGCAGGCATCGCCACTCGCGGCAGCGTCACCGTCAACCACGTCAATCCAGATCTGCTCCCCAACTTCCTCGAAAAACTCGAAGAAATGGGTGTAACCATAAATCGGCAAAAAAACGCCATCACCGCGCATGCACCCAATGGAATTAAGGGTGTTGACGTTACAACGCACCCCTTTCCAGGCT
>DTSJ01000094.1:4270-4791 GCA_012965445.1 Candidatus Hydrogenedentota bacterium | reverse complement strand
TCATCCCTAGTCTTACCACCGTAGAAAAGTAAAGCTTGTAACTGTGCATCGCTAAAAATATTCATTCGATCTGGTGTTGTTGGTATATCAAATTTGTCTATACAAAATGGAGATTTCAGGAAAGCTCGAAATTGTGCTTCTTTTTCTGCTCGTGCATAAAAACCTGCTCAACAATAATTTTTGCCAGTGACTCAATACATTGTACGAGTTGAGAATTGAAGGTCAGCCGTCGAAGCGACGAATTCCCCTCCACAATGAACCGTAACTTGACAACCCACATTATCCCATACATAATGCTTCGAATCCATCGAAGCCGTATACCGATAGATCTTTCCAACGGAATAAACTCCTGGAGGTGCAACCCCATGCATCGCAAAAGCACTACATCAATCATCCTCATTGCCTGCATACTATCCGCCACCCTTTCATTCACTCAGCAATCCAACGCCGACGACTGGCCCCAGTGGCGCGGGCCAACAAGAGACGGCGTCTGGCACGAAACAGGTATCATTCAATCCTTT
>DTSJ01000094.1:2333-4249 GCA_012965445.1 Candidatus Hydrogenedentota bacterium | reverse complement strand
CCACAATCATTTACGGCCGCAAATCGAACACAGATGGCGCGCAGAAATCTCTAACGGCTACTCGAGCCCCACAGTAGCTGAAGGCCGCGTTTACATCATGGATCGGGTCTTGGAACCCGACAAACTGGAACGAGTCCTCTGCTTCGATGCCGATACAGGTAAAGCTCTATGGGTACACGAATACCCTTCCAAATACTCTGTAGCCTACCCCGACGGCCCCCGCGCTGCCGTCACCATCAATGACGGGAGAGCCTACTCCCTGGGTACGATGGGCCATCTCAGATGCCTGGACGCTGAAACAGGTAACGTAATATGGGAGAAAAATCCGGGCACCGACTACACCATCCAGAAACCCTCCTATGGCGTAGCTACATCGCCGATTGTCGAAGGCGATCTCCTCATTATCCAGATCGGTGAGAATCCCGACGGTTGTATCGTGGCGTGGGACAAGGCAACTGGCGAAGAACGCTGGCGTGCCCTCGAGGACAGCGTCTCCTACTCCTCGCCAGTGGTCGTCGGACCAGCCGGGCAGCGCATACTTATCTGCTGGACCGGCAACAACATCGTCGGCCTCGACCCATCAACCGGTGAAGTCTTCTGGAAAGTGGAGACCCCTTCATCCCGGGGCATCATCAACATCGCCGATCCCGTAGTCGATGGGGATCGGCTGTACCTCTCTTCGTTTTACGACGGCTCATTCATGTTTCGTCTCGTTCATGATTCCAAAAGCGTCGAATCGGTATGGCGACGCGCAGGCAGGAACGAACGCCGGACCGAAGCCCTGCATTCTATTAACAGCACGCCGACAATCTGGAAAGATTCTATCTACGGCGTTGACAGCCACGGCGAATTTCGAGGCCTCGATATCACGAACGGTGATCGCCGCTGGGAAGATCTAACCATAGTCCCCCGCAGCCGATGGGCAACCGTTCACATCGTGCGTAACGGAGATCGACACTGGCTCTTCAACGAACAAGGTGAACTCATCATCGCCGAACTCACCCCGCAAGGGCTCAACCAAATCAGCCGCGCCCGCCTCATAAACCCGACTGAAGGACAATACGCCGGTACCTTCAGCGCAGTCCAGAAAGCGTCAGAAAAAGAAGCACAGGGACCAGCGGCAATGTTCACGAATGAAACAGGAGTCGTATGGTCACACCCTGCCTACGCAAATAAACACGTCTTCATCAGAAACGACAACTGGCTTATCTGCGCAGATCTCTCTCAAAGATAAGCACTCTTTGATCGAAATTTCCCACTCCTATCAAAACAGAAACCGTCCAGAACCGCACAGCACTCGATAATCGGCACATCCTGTACAGAATACACAGAGCCGTCTCCGCCACATCACGCATAAAATTTTCCTTTCAAAACAGGTCCCCCTGTTCGGGCGCATGCACCAGGCAATCCTCTGAGTCATGCGCGACGGAATTCACCAGCGGCGAGACCGTATGGGCCTCCATCTCCTCCTCCGGGTACGGGACCAGCAGTGGTTTCAGGCGTTTGGGCTCATGTTGATCAACATTCAGCCATTCCGCCTCGTCCTCCTCGCGCAGGATTACCGGCATACGATCATGTATCGGTTTAACGAGTTCATTCGCGAAAGTCGTGATAATCGTGAACGAATGCAGCACAGTCCCGTCCTCGGCGTCCCATGTGTCCCAGAGTCCCGCAAAACACATCTGGCGCTCATCGCTCAACTGAATGAAATACGGCACCTTTTTCGAACCCTTGCGTTGCCACTCATAGAATCCCGAAGCTGGAACGAGGCAGCGATGCCGCTTGAACGGAGTCCGAAAACTCGGTTTCTCCGCCACAGTCTCGCCCCGCGCATTGATCAAAGGTTTCCCGGCCGCAAGCTCCTTCGTCCAATGCGGCACCAGCCCCCACCGCATCGACTCCAGCCGGATGCCTCC
>DTSJ01000094.1:0-2323 GCA_012965445.1 Candidatus Hydrogenedentota bacterium | reverse complement strand
TCACCATCCGAATCCCGAAAGATCACAGGAACGTTCTGCGTCGGCGCGATATTGTACCGCGGTACCACGCCCGCCGGGTCCTCGCCGAAGAATTTGAATCGACTGAACAGCGTCGTCAACGCCGGTGTCTGTGCGAATCGACCACACATAAATACATTCCCCCCATCTGCATTATCATTCCATAATAACCGCGATCATCAAAAAAGACAACCGACATCAGTGCGACGAACATAAATGCGAATCCTTTGTAATACATACGCAAACTCACGTATCATCGCCCCTTTTCCAGCCGGAGCGGCCAAAATCGATACCTCAACCCGAAAAACCGTCCTCACCATGCTCTGCGGCACCTTCTCGCTCGCCACCATGGCCGCATTCGTACACGGGCTCGGCGAGCAGTATCACTGGACGTTCGTCCTCTTCATCCGGATATCCCTGACCTTCTTCGTAGCCCTCACAGCCGCAGCAATCCTCCGCGTACGCCCGGTAGTCTTCGGCCCCCGCGCGCTTTGGTCCCGCAGCATCTTCGGCACCATCGCTATGACGTGCAACTTCTACGCCCTCACGCATCTTACGATTACCGATGCCCTCACCCTCCTCAAAACCAGCCCAATCTGGGTCAGCATCATCGTTGCAATTCTAAACCGCCGTATGCACAGCCCCGCGATGTGGCTTGCAGTCGCCATCGGGTTCTCAGGTGTCGTCGTCATGGAGCAGCCCAAGTTCGAAGGCAACGCCTTCCCAATATCCGTTGCTGTGTTCTCCGCCTTCTTCATCGCCGCCTCAAACGTCAGCATGGGCTACCTCAAACAAGTCCCTACCTTGAAAATCGTGATTCACTTTTCCGGTTGCGCATCCCTGACGACATTCGTGCTCTTTCTCATCGTCGACGAAGTCCCTTCGCTGGACGCGCTGTCCTGGCTGGATGCCCGATGGCTCATCGTCATGGCAGTATTCGGCACCATCGGACAAGTCGGGATCACTACCGCATTTCGTAAGGGTAACCCCATGCTAATGGCTCTTGTCGGCCTCGCCTCGATCCCCCTCGCCGCGTTGTACGACTATATGTTCTGGGAAAACACTCTGGGATTGATCGAAACGGCAGGCATTGGACTCATCGCGATATCAATAATGCTGTGCTCGCGTGAGATGATTCGTGAACAAAACGGTCAATCCGTCGAAAATCCGAAAAAATCCGCCGCGTTGTTATAGCAGACATCCTGAATCAGCCCGCCGGCCAGATCAATATCGTTGGGAATCAGCCCGTTCTCAATATCGTTTGCCAGCAAATTGCAGAGTATCCGTCGAAAATACTCGTGACGCGGAAAACTCAAGAAAGATCGACTGTCGGTCAGCATCCCCACAAAGCGACTTAGTAGCCCGTTCTGAGACAGTGAATTGATCTGCTGCTCCATCCCGTCCTTCTGATCCATAAACCACCAGCCGGAACCATGCTGCATCTTTCCCGGCGTGACGCCATCCTGAAAAGCCCCGAGAATCGATACCAGCAGATCATTGTCGCGTGGATTGATGTTGTACACGATTGTGCGGGCGAGTTTGTCCTCCCGATTCAGACGATCAAACAGGCGGGCCATGGGTACCGCATAAGTTGCATCTCCCATGCAGTCATACCCTGTGTCCGGCCCCAACGCCTCATACATACGCGAATTCACATTTCGCATAGCCCCGACATGATACTGCTGTGTCCAGCCCTTCTCAGCATCCATGATGCCGAATTCGTAGAGCATCGCCGACTTGAACTTTCGAACCTCGATCTCACTCAGCGCGACGCCTGACCGCGCCTGCCCGAATATAGTTCGAATCTCCCCGTCGGTATAGGCATCCGCATGAAACGTATCCAGACCATGATCCGACACGCGACATCCATTCTCATGGAAAAAGTCGTGACGCTTCCGCACCGCGTCGAAAAAAGAATCCAGATCCTGGATGTCGATATCGGTCCTTTCGCCAAGCGCGTCGACCCATCCCTTAAAAATCTCCGGCTTATCGACCGCCATCCCCTTGTCAGGTCGCCAGGCGGGATACATCTGTAGCGCAGACGTATCATCCTTCGCGATGGCAATATGGTGCTCCAGCGAATCAATCGGGTCGTCGGTAGTGCAGATTACCTTCACATTCGACTGCTGCAAAAGTCCGGGCGCGGAAAATTCTGGCGAATTACACTACTGGAATTCTCTTGATTGTGGTCAGCTCACCCTCCTGATTTATTTAGTCCTGCGAAATAGCCACTTTTGTATTGATTGGGGTCAAGGTTAATTTTAACGTTTTTACAACTGCTTACTTGATCTTGTATATCTCTTTT
>DTSJ01000093.1 GCA_012965445.1 Candidatus Hydrogenedentota bacterium | reverse complement strand
CATGTAGGCTGCGTATTTTGACCTTACGCGAAAGTGGTGCGAGAGATCTAGCGAAGGCGCGTCAGAAAATATTGACAATATAGCTCGACTTCAACTAATATCGAGGATGCAGATTGGCTTCGAAGCATGAAACAATGAAATACCGAGGAGTAGTATTTTGATTATAAAAGAGCGTCTCATACGTCGTGTCGTGTTTGCATCCATTTTGGCAATTGTTGTGTCCTTTATCGGCTGCGATGCAGGACCCCAACAGCCACAAACGCCGGCAGTGGTGGATTCTGATACGGGTGCGCAGGACCAGACCTTTCTCGATTCAGGCGACAACCCGAATACGGATGCGCATTCCGTCACGAACCGAGAAAACCTAGTAGATTCTCAGTTCAAGGGTACGGAATTGGTCGCACCTGGATCCTTCGAGAAGTGGGGGGAGACGACGCCGGAACGGTGGCAGATAATGCGTGGTGAAATATTTGAGGCCAAAGGGAAGGACGGTAGTGCATTAGGTTTGAGGCCACACGTAGACAATACCGTGGTCATCAAACATTTAAGAACAGAACGTCCTCTTCGTGGTTCCAAACTTAGGCTTAGCATGGATCTGATGGCACCCGCGGATAGAACGTTAGTCTCGTTTATGATTGTTTCTGGTTCGGAAAACGATAGGCGTCTGACCGCTGACCCTTTGACGGGTGTGCCTGGATGGTTCTTCTTAATAAGTTCGGGTAGTTGGGAGACGGTTACTGCGGAAATCGATTTGGGTGAATCGGTAGACCTTAGCTCCTTGAAATTGTTTCTCCAACTGAATCATAGGGCGGAGTCTGAGGCCTTGATTGACAATGTGTCGTTGCTGGCCTCGGAATGACTGTCACAGTCACGGTGGCCGCGAACTATCAAATTTAAAAAGTATCTTGCATCAATGTGACAAAGCGTATTATCTCGATCCCCCCTATGCGCCAATAGTCCTGTTTACTAGGGAAGTGCATAATAGTTACGAGAATTTTTGATATCTCAAGGACCCCGCTGCTTTTCGATTGGCCTCTTTAATATGTATAGAGTTTGGCTGGAAAGCAGAAAGGATGTAACTACCAAGTCAGGCTACGGGACGACGTGGCCCCGACCATGCAACGCGTGTGCCTCGCAATTAATAGATCGTGTAGTATACGTGCGGCTTCGCTCAAATTGTATCAATGATGAAGCACGCCAACCGGGGGAAATGCAATAGCAGTTTTGGATGATTTTAGACATCCGTAGAGGCTACACTGCCAATGCACTAAGGTCAATGAAAACAATGCGGATGAATATTTGCGAGGGACAACACTTTTTCGCCCCAAGAATCATTACCTCGGGGAGAAGATTGTCCGATAGACCTTCCGGGCGAGTTTAAAGATTGGGCTCGGCAGCTTATGGGCCACATTTTTAACGTTAGACAGAAAGCCTCTAGCTTTGTGAATAACGTAGAGTCGAACACGCGTCGGCCATGTCAAACGCATCCCGGGAGGTGCAGACGGGGCGCCTTTCGCGCTTACCACAGATGTTTCTTGCGCTTCCGCACTGGCCACAAGATAATCTGCCGCCTCTTGTATATTCCTGTCAATAATCGCTTCGACTTCCTTATCAAAGGCAAAGAAGTAATACTTGCACATTTGCGCTATGTGCTTAAGCCATCGTTCCCGCGCTTTAGTATGAAACCCGTCCCGTAGTGCATCCGAAATCTTTTGTCCCACTTCGTCCCGCGTCGCTGGCTGGCCGGTGCATCCTTTGTTTCGGAGTTGGTTGCGGCCCAGCATGACGCAGGGGCGTTCGTGAATCAACGCCAAGTAGGAAACTTGCGAAACGATCGTCGTAACAACATCTGCCGCTTCTACGCAGGCTAAGATATCGGCGCCCAGGACGAGATTAACGCGGTCGGGGTAGGCGACCTCAAATGCTTTGTGGCGATCTTGAACCAGGGGATGGGGCTTGAATAGGATCTGCCAGTCATTCTCTTCTGCAAGCTGGCTCAAGTGGTCGAGCGCGTCGAGCGTGTCGGTGTAAATGTGCGAGTGCGTCCTAGCTTCCGGCAATGCCCGCGGCAGCATACCGGCGGCCCAATCATTTTGTCCGGCGTAGAAAATAATTTTTCGGTTTTGATTCCTGGCGCGCTCGATAACGTCTTGAATGGATACCGTGGCGCCTTGCGGCTTCCCGCTTTTTTTCTCACCTCTAAGGTAGTCGAGGAATGTCTGGGCCCTTGCGAGGTCGCTCTCGTCAACGGGCAAGGCCAAGAAGTCGTCTGAGCACTGCGCGACCCAGCTTTCTGCCATTTGCCCATCCTCGTCAAAGCAAAGTGTGCCGGGAAGCGCACCGTATTCCACATACAAGTAAGGAATTTGCATTTCGTGGCAAAGGCGGGTAAGCGTGTGGTGGTTTCCGTTGAACTGGTGCCACATTACGCAGAGAACGGGCTTGGAGTTCTCCATCAGACGCTTCATGTAGGCGCTAAAGAGGGTCAATCGAAAGGTTGCTTCGACCAAACCCGTTTGGCGCGTCTCGGCCTCAACTGCACCGGCCATAATGATCTCTGGCGGAAGGTCTTCAATGCGCAAGAAGTCTCTGACGCTAACGCTTTGATCGATAGTGATGTATTTTGGACCGGTGTCCATTTGAAGAGTTGTCTTCGCTGGCAAGCGGCCGACATTGGCCAATAACAATCGGTACCCGGCGGGTTGCAGACAGGCATCGAGCCTCTCGAAGAACGCCCTCTTGCGCTCTTGCCCGTCACCACTAAAATGGCTGGAAACAATAATAACTTTGTGCATGAGCCTATTTCCGTTCGATTGCGATGTGGGCTATTCTTCAAGATTGATTTTGTTGAGACTCAAAATCGAGGGTCATCAACAGCCACAGAATATGTGTTATTTTCGAAAGTGGCCGCAGGAGTGTTCACAACAATTCATTATCTAGCGCCGCACTAAGAGAAGTCATGTCCGCTCGCTTGACAAGGAAATCGGCGGCTTCTTGCACGTCCCGACCGATAATCGATTCCACTTCGGGATCGAGGGCAAAAAGGTAATACTTGCAAATTTGGGCGACATGCTTTAGCCAGCGCGCCCGTGCTTTTCCGTGAAACCCATCACCTAAGGCGTGCTGGATAGTCGGTGCCAAATCGTCCCGTGGTCCCACCTGATAGGTACACCCCTTATTGCGAAGCTGATTGCGGCCCAACATGACACACGGACGACCATGAATCAGGGCGAGGTAGGAAACTTGTGAAACAATGGTTGTGACGACATCCGTTTCCTGAATGCAATCGAGGATGTTCCCGCCCAAGACCAGGTCAACGCGCTCGGGGAACGGCACCTCAAAATACCTGTGGCGCTCCTGAACCAAAGGATGCGGCTTGAATACGATCTGCCAGTCGTTCTCCTCCGCGACTTCGCTCAAATGTCCTAGCGCGTCAAGCGTATCGGAGTAGATATGCGAGTGAATTCTCGCTTCCGGAAATCCCCGCGGCAACATTCCCGAGGCCCAATCGTTCTGCCCTGCGTAAAAGATGATCTTTCGGCCTTGCTCCCGGGCGCGCTCTACAACGGATTGAATCGATACCTGAGAATCCTGAGGCTTGCCGCTCTTTTTTCCCTCTTTGAGATAGTCGAGGAAACACTGTGCCTGCGCGAGGTCGCTATCGTCCACGGGCAAGGCCAAGAACTCATCGTAACGCTGCGCGACCCAGCTTTCTGCCATTTGCCCGTCCTCGTCAAAGCAGATCGTCCCGGGTAGCGCAGCATATTCCATATACAGATAGGGGATTCCCAAATCCTGGCACTGGTGGGCCAGGATGACATGATTTCCATTAAACTGGTGCCACAGTATGCACAGTGCAGGCTGCCGCTCCTGAAGCAACTGCTTCATGTAAGCGCAATAGAGCGTTAGGCGAAGACTTGCGCCGAGAAAACCCGTTTCGCGCGTCTCGGCTTCAACGGCGGCAGCCATAATGACCTCTGGCGGGAGGTCTTCAATCTGCAGGAAGTCTCTTCCATGAATACTATGATCGACCGTGGTGTACTCTGGGCCGGTGACGCATTCACAGCTCATCTCCGGCTCTTCCTTCCCAACGTTGACCAATAGTAGCCGGTATCCAACGCGCTTTAAGCACACATCAAGCCTTTCGAAGAACTCTATCTTGCGCTGTTGCCCGTCACCGCTAAAGTAACCAGAAACGAGAATAATTTTATCCATGAGCTCAACTCACATTCAATACAATTAAAAATACGCGCTAAATACATTCGATTTCGAATTTCGTGACCGTCACTCGGCGCCATCGGCCTCCGCACCAATCACCTTGGCGCTCGTTGGAGTGTCAAGCTGCTTCGCTGCGTGTGAATTCGTAATTTGACTCAGGCACCCATCAAAGGCTTCATCGGAGAAACGCTCTTGATAATAGTTGCGCACGTTCTCTAGATAGTCTTCATAATTTTCGCGGAAGGTCGCAAATTCTTTTGCGAAGCTCTCATAGGAATTGTGGTCGTAGATTACGCCGCATTTATGTTCGTCTGTACGCCATTTCATCAACCCGACTCCCGGTACCATAACGGGGTTGTCGTAGGACAACGCCAATGCCATCATGATGCTGGTCCGGAAGTGGTTCTTGTAAGCGAACAAGAAATACTTTAGGGAGCTGAACAGCTTATTGATGAATTCCTGGGAGTCAATAAAAATATCTACTTCAAACAGGCGCCCCTCGAGGAGAAGCTGCTCCTTGCGTAGCACGCTATCCCATCGTATGCGATAGCTGGGTTTGGTGCGGCCAGCCCG
>DTSJ01000092.1:7553-16083 GCA_012965445.1 Candidatus Hydrogenedentota bacterium | reverse complement strand
TGATATCGGACAGACGGTAGTCCAGAAGAATACACATGGGAGATTCTTCACGGGCCAGTGCGAGTCCTTCCTCGCCCGTTTTTGTCTCAAGAATTGTGTAGGAGAGGTCTTTGGACTGCTCAAGAAAGCGACGGTAGGTGTAGCGATCTTCGCGACAGTCGTCAACGACTAATATTTTTAACAGTGATGTACTCATAAGACTCGAAATTAGTGTGGATTAGGAAAGCGTTTTGTACTAAAAGGGCAAAACGTGCTTAACCTCATTCATGTCTTATATAGGAAATCATTCAAGGAGTCAACGAAAAAAACTAGTGGAAGTATAAGGTTGCAGGGTATTCGGGTCATGTATGTATGACTTTCTGACCAATTAACACATTGGGATTGTAAATCGCATGGTGGTTCCGAGATCCGGCGTGGATTCAGCCCAGATGCGACCGCCCAGCTTCGCTACGGCGAGCCGTGTCAGCGTCAGCCCTATCCCAAGTCCAGGAACGGTTCCAATGGCGTTGAGTCTCACGCTCGGCTTGAAAATGGAATGGATTTCAGACTCGGAAATTCCTATTCCGTTATCTTTAACGCAGCACTCAAAAGTCGCAGAATCTGACGGTTCTGGATTCAGGGTGATCTCAACGCGGGGCGTATCGCTGTTGTTGTATTTGAGGGCGTTGGCGATCAGGTTCAGGAAGACGCGGCTTAGTTGTGAACGATTCGTCCTTATCGCAGGCAGGTTATCCGCAACGACAATCTCCGCCTTTGTATCCTGAATCTGCGGTCGTAAAAGTTCCTGAACGGACTGGAGTACTTCGTTTAGATCGACGTCTTCCATGTCGAGATCTTCATCGCCATAGGCCCCGTCAAGCATGGAGGAAACGTAGGCCTCGATTTGCAGGGACAGCCGCTCAAGGGTGTCGAGCATGTCTTTTCCCTTTTCGTCGAAGTGGTCTGCGTAATCTTCGGACAGATACTGGACGTAATTGCGAATGCCGCGCACAGGCTGCTTGATGTCGTGACCAAGTTCGTGAAGGATGTTTGCGAGGGATTGTAAATCGGAATCGGGTTCGGTCATGGTCCAACTTTTCGCTGCAAGACAGGTTGCAGCCTATAGTCTTTTGATCAGAGGTCGATTGTCAAGCGCGACGCGCACGAAATTTTGATGAGATCGCGGGTAGTCTGCGGGCAGGTGACTTCGAAGATTGTCTATCAGGCGGCGGAGTTGGACTTTTTGCTGTCGTTGCCGTCGAACCTTACGGATACGATCTGGGATACGCCCCGTTCCTGCTGGGTGACACCGTAGAGCGTGTCGGCTTTTGCCATGGTCTGTTTGTTGTGAGTAATGATGACGAACTGGGTGTCTTGGGCGAATTCATCGACCATGTGGATGAAGCGTCCGATGTTGGCATCGTCGAGGGGTGCGTCGACTTCGTCGAGTACACAGAATGGGCTTGGTTTTGCTTTAAAGATACTGAAGAGGAGGGCGATGGCGGTCATGGCCTGTTCCCCACCGGAGAGGAGCGCGATGGTTTGGGGTTTTTTGCCTGGGGGGCGTGCTTCGATTTCGATTCCGCATTCCAGGGGGTCGTCTTCATCGACGAGATAGATTCGTGCTTGTCCGCCGTCGAAGAGTCTGCGGAAATAGGTGCGGAAATTCTCGGCGACGGCGTTGAAGGTGGCGAGGAACATTTCTTTAATTGTCTCGTCGATACGCTGGATGACTCCGAGGAGGGCATCTTTAGCTTTGCGAAGGTCTTCTTCCTGTGCGACGAGGAAGTCGAATCTTTCCGTCAGGGCATCATATTCCTCGATGGCCATGAGATTCACGTTGCCGAGGCGTTCGAGTTTTTGTCTCGTTTCTGCGACGAGTGCGTCTCGTTCTTCTTCGGTGAGTTCATCGGTTCCAACATCTTCGGCGGTGAGTGACGCGAGTGCGATGTGGTACTCCGCAAGAATTCGCTCCTGAAAGAATGTGAGTTGGTCTTCGTCGTGTCGGAGATCGATTTCGTGTTTATGGACGGTCGCCTGGGTTTCGCGAACGGATTCTCGAATTGTTTTGAGTTTCTTTTCAAGGGCGTCCGATTCGTCCAGGAGATTTTGGCGCTGGTTCCCGGCTTCGTTGACTTTTTTCCGCGCCTCTTCTTTGTTTTCGGATTTTGCTTTGATGTTTTCGAGGTTGTCCTCAATGTCGTTTTCCAGGGTAACCTGATTTTCTTTGAACTGGATGATAACGCGGTCGCGGAGTTCGATTTCAGAGAGAGTATGCTCGCGTTCGCGCTGGAACCGCTGGGCTTCTCTTTCGTTTTCTTCAAGTGATTTTGTAATGTTCGCCACGGTAACGCGGACATCTGAGAGTTGGCTGGCGAGTTCGGATTGTTTTTGGCGAACGAGCGAATCCTGCTCCTGAGCGTCGGCAATCTCGCGCTGAAGGGTTTCTTCTTCCGATTCCATTGAGCTTGCAGCGGTCTGGTTTTGTTTGCGCTGTTCTTCAAGCGTATCGCGACGGAGACAGAGTTCGTCACGATTTGTGTTGATTGTTCGCGCGGATTCCGTGAGGGTCTGCAGTTCGCTCGCCGCCTGGTTCATTTCGACGGTTAAGGTTGAAAGGGACCGGCTTTGGGCTTCTTCTTGTTCGCCTAGTTCCGAAACGCGGGTGGTGGTGGTTTCGAGACTGGTGTTCAGCTCATCGCGTTTTGCGGAGAGGGCGCTGATTTGTTCTTCCAGACTGCGGACCTGAACTTCGAGTTCTTCGATTTCGGTGTTACGTCCGATGATACCCCGGCTTTCGTTCTGGGTCTGTCCGCCGGTCACGGCACCTAATGCGGAAATCACTTCGCCGTCTCTTGTGACCATGCGGGGAATTGCATCGCTGGACTGTGCGAGGCGGAGAGCATCGTCTATTGTTTCGACGATGACGGTGTTGTGGAAAATGTAACTCATGACGGGTTGTAACTGAGGGTCGAACTCTACGATGCCGAGGGCGGGGCCGATTACGCCGGGTTTTCCGATCACTAGATTCATGTTGCCGTTCGTTCCGGGACGAATGGTATCAAGGGGGAGGAAGGTGACTCGCCCGCTCTGGCTTTCTTTGAGATATTGGATTGCACCGTTGGCTTGATAGGCTTGTTCGACGACGATGTCGTTGATGTTACCGCCGAGAACAGCTTCGAGTGCTCGCTCGTATTCTTTATCGGTGGAGATAAGATCGCCAACGGGCCCGAGTACGCCCTGAATCCAGGGGTTGTTTTCGTTTTTGGCCTGCATAACGGCCTTTACGCCGTGGGCAAATCCTTCGTAGGAGTCGCGAAGTTCGCGAAAGGATTTCAGGCGGGCATCTGCGCTGCTTTTGGTTTCGCGCAGGTCTTGTCTTTGGTGATTTACGGAGTCGATTTCCTGAATCAGCTCGGCCTGGGATTGCTTTGCCGCTGTATGTTCGTCTTCCAGGCGCGCGAGGTTTGACTTCTGCTCTGTCTCGGCGTGCTGTTTCGTCTGGATGTCGCTGACGAGTTCTTCGTTACGCTGATTGTCTGCTTCCTGCTGCGTATAGAGAGCCTGCAGTTGTTCTTCGATGTTGGTGATGTTGACTGTAAGCGTTTCGATAGCGGTCTGATTCTGCGCACGCTTTCCCATCGAGTCCAGTGATCTTTCGCGTGCTGCTTCGAGCGCGCGGTCGGCCTCTGTGACGTTTTCTGCGGCGGAAAGCTGTTCGGCCTGCTTGGCTTCTACAAGCGCATGCACTTCGGAGTATTCGGACTTTAAGGATTGGGTCTGCTGAGTACGAGACTCGTACTGTTCCTGTAGCTCTCCAGACTGAGCGTTCAGGGTGTCTTTTTCTGCGACGGCCTTGTCGTGCTGTTCTACGGAGAAGGTAATTTGCTGCTTGATGAGGGCTATCTGGCGTTCGATTTTTTCCATTTCGACTTCGATTTCGTGTACGCCTTCGCGTCGTGCATGGAGGACGCGGTCGATTTCGAGCTTGCTGAGGCTGACTTGTTCGTGCCTGACCTCGAGCGCGTTCATTTCCGTGTTGCCAGTCTCAAATTTCCTTTGGGCTTCGTCGAATTTCTCGCGTAGTCCGGCAATCTGCTGTTGCAGGGAGGCTTGTTTGAGCCAGGAGGCGCGGACTTCGAATTCTTTGAGTCCATCCGTCAGTTCGCGATGGCGAATGGCGGCGTTTACCTGTCGTTTCAGGGAACGCATCTGTCGTTCGAGTTCGTGAATGATGTCGCCGAGGCGCAGAATATTTTGCTCCGCCTGATCGAGTTTGCGTACGGCGACGCGTTTGCGGGATTTGTATTTTATGATACCTGCGGCTTCTTCGAAAAGGTAGCGCCGATCTTCGGGTTTGGTGCTTAACACCATTCCGATTTTGCCCTGGCCGATCATGGAGTATGCGTTTGTGCCGATGCCGGTATCCATGAAAAGTTCCTGAACGTCGCGCATGCGGCATTGGGATTTGTTGATCAGGTATTCGCTTTCGCCGGAGCGGTAGATACGGCGCGTGATCTGGACTTCTCCAAAGTCGATTGGCAGTACGCCGTCCGCATTGTCGAAGGTGAGAGTCACTTCTGCCATGCTCATGGGCGCACGTTCTTCGCTTCCGTTGAAGATCACGTCCTGCATGTGTGCGCCGCGCAGCACTTTTGCCTTCTGCTCACCCAGAGCCCAGCGCATTGCGTCGAGGATGTTACTCTTTCCGCAGCCGTTCGGCCCTACGACGGATGTGATTCCGAGGTCGAGATCGATCACTGTTCTATCGGCGAAGGATTTGAATCCGATAATTTCTATTTGCTTAAAGTGCATAGCCCCCGAAGTACCCCTACTTGTTTTCTGACTTTTGCAGCCTGAATTTTATATTGACATGTCGCGGGATACGCGACGAATAGATCTTGCCTTTCCTGTTGTGTCGTCCAGGTCGATAACTACTGCGCGTATTCCCGGACGGTGTTTTGCAGGTTCGAACGACGCGGGCATCCCGTCCAGAAACCGTTGGATGACCAGTTCCTTGCGAACGCCGATAACTGAGTCCTGCGGCCCTGTCATACCGACATCGGTGATGAATGCGGTGCCTTCCGGCAGTACGCGTTCATCGGCGGTCTGGATGTGGGTATGCGTTCCGACGACGGCAGAACATTTGCCGTCCAGATACCATCCCATCGCGACTTTTTCAGAAGTCGCCTCGGCATGGAAATCTACGAGCACACAGTTCGTAACCTCTTTCATGTATTCAACTTCGCGATCCGCGGTCTCGAACGGGCAATCACTGGGATCCATGTACACGCGCCCGATGACGTTTATGATCCCCAAGATACGACCGTCATCGAGGGTTACTGTACAGGCCCCCCGTCCTGGAACACCGCCTGGATAGTTTGCCGGCCGAGCAACACAGCCGTACCGATCAATCCCCTCAACGAGCGCTCTTTTTCTCCACGTATGGTTGCCGAATGTAAAGGCCTGCACCCCGAAATCCAAAAGCGAATCGAGAATTTCAGGAGTCGCCCCTAATCCGCCTGCTGCATTCTCTGCATTTGCGACAGTAATGTCAATAGAAAATTCTTCTTTTAGTTCTGCGATGAAGTGCTCGACGCACTGGCGGCCGGGTCGACCGAATATGTCTCCGATGAATAACAGTTTCATCGATACCCCCGTGCATTGGTGAAATCGGTGCGTCCAGGGCGAGCCGGACAAGCCGAAGTAAACTATTGACTATTTTGCAATATCGGACGAGCGCGTTTCACGCACGACCGTAATTTTAATCTGCCCGGGATAGGTGACATCACTCTCGATTTTGCGGGCGATGTCGCGGGCCAACTGCTGAGACATGACATCGTCCACTTCGTTGGGCCTTACCACGATGCGGACTTCGCGTCCGGCCTGAATGGCGAAGGATTTCTCGACTCCGGCAAATTCATCAGCGATTTCTTCGAGCTGTTTGAGTCGTTTTATGTACGTATCGACCATTTCGCGGCGGGCACCCGGACGTGCAGCGGACAGGGCATCGGCTGCCTGAACGAGGACGGCGATTACGGAGTCCTGGGGGATTTCGTTGTGGTGGGCGCCAACGGCATTTGCTACGAGCTCAGATTCGCCGTGTTTCTTGCATAGGTCGTAGGCGAGGAGAGCGTGGGAGCCGTCAACTTCGTGGGTCAGGGCTTTGCCCATGTCGTGAATGAGTCCTGCGCGTCTGGCGGCTTGTATGTCTTCGCCGATTTCTGCGGCCATGAGACCGGTGAGGTAGCAGACTTCCTGGGAATGGCGCAGTACGTTCTGGCCATAGGAGGTGCGGTAGTGGAGGCGTCCCATAAGGCGTACTATTTCAGGATGGAGGCCGTGTACGTCGCATTCGAGGCAGACGTCATTTCCGAGTTCCATGACGCGGGTTTCCATCTCTTCGGTGACTTTTTGGACGAGTTCTTCAATGCGGGCGGGGTGGATACGTCCGTCGCTGATGAGGCGTTCGAGGGAAATTTTGGCGATTTCGCGGCGAATCGGGTCGAATCCAGAGAGTACGACGGCTTCGGGTGTATCGTCTACGATGAGATTGATGCCGGTCGCGGTTTCCAGGGCGCGGATATTGCGTCCTTCACGTCCGATGATGCGTCCTTTCATTTCTTCGCTTGGAAGTGCCACAACGGACACGGAATGCTCGGCGATATGGTCTGAAGCGCATCGCTGAATTGAATCGGCCAGTACTTTTTTGGCCTTTTTCTCCGATTCATTGACCATCTCATCTTCGAGTTTTTTGAGTTTCAGGGCAGTTTCGCGGCGGACTTCGTTTTCGAGCTTTTCGACGATCATTTTCTTCGCGGCATCGATGGTCATACCTGAAATACGTTCCAGAACGAGAATCTGCTCGTTGATCGTGTCCTGAATTTTTACTTTTTCTTCGTCCAATCCTTCTGCACGATTTTCGAGGTCTTTCTCGCGATTGTTGAGTTTGTCCGTTTTCTGATCGAGGTTATCAGCACGATTGTCCAGATTTTCTTCTTTGCTGATAATGCGTTTTTCGAGCGTCAGGACCTCGTCTCTCTGTCGAACGGATTCCTTCTCCATGCGTTCGCGCAGCTCGATCTCGCGTTCCTTGAGTTCAGTCTTGGACTCTTTGCGGATGGTCGCTGCTTCGCGCTCCGTATTGGAGAGCAACTGGGCGGATTCTTTGCGGGCGTTGCTGAGGATACTGCCGGCGGACATTGAGCTTACGATCCGGGCGACAACTGCTCCAATCAGGAGACCGACACCACCCGCAATTGCAGAGATCATCGCCAATTCTGATGTATCGAGACCAAACATTTATCTATAACTCCCGTTGAACCATGAAGGTTCCTGGGTAATGGAGGTCGAGACGGAAGTGCAGGACAGGTGTATCGGTACACAGACGCGGTGTGGAAACCGCGGGATCAGGTTGTATCCGGAATGAGTGCTCGTTTAGATTTCGGCCGCATCCATTGCAGATCGCTCGATGCTTGACCGGGCTTTCTGCAGTTGTTGAATACTGTAGAACTCCATTGTGGACCACTTTCAAACGGGTATAACGAAATCGCCTGCAATCAGGCGTGATAACCTTCACGACTGCCGTAACACTTTGCCTGAAGCCTGTCTCAGACTCCTTCAAAATTGCCACAAACATATATAATCGCAAAAAACAGCGCGAAATCCGTAATTCGATTCCATCGCTATTCTACTGAAACCCATTATAGGTATGCCTACTTGCGAAGTCAATGTCGCAACTCGACCTGATTCGATGCGGAATGGCTGGTTTTTGTGGATCGAAGTGGGCTGAGGTGTATCAAAGCGCTGGTCGGTGAAAATATTGAGTTGTTGTCCGTATTTTGTTATTATTCCGTGCTATTTCTCTGATGCGTGCTTGAAAGGGTGTCTCTGCATCGGGGTACATTTTTTGGAAGTGTGAATGGCGGATACCCTCCTGAAAAGCGCCTGAAATCCACAAGGAAACTGAACAATGGCTCGTTATACTGGCCCGAAACACAAGTTGTGCCGCCGTCTTGGCGAATGTATCTGGAACAACCCCAATTGCCCGAGTATCAAGCGCCCGGTTCCTCCCGGACAGCATGGGGCGAACGTACGCCGCAAGAAGTCTGTTTATGGTACCCAGCTTCTTCAGAAGCAGAAATTGAAAATGCATTACGGACTGATGGAAAAGCAGCTTCGTCTTGTATTTGCCAAAGCCAAGAAAATGGGCGGGGTAACGGACTCCAATCTGTTGATGCTGCTTGAGTCGCGTCTCGACTGCGTAATTTATCGACTGGGATTTGCAAACTCGATGCGTGCAGCCCGTCAGCTCGTGAGTCATTGCCATATTGAGGTGAACGGCAAAAAGGTGAATATACCTTCGTATACGGTAAAAGTTGGGGACGTAGTCGGTATCAGAGAGAAGAGCCGCAAAATCCCGATGATAGCGAACGGCGCTGACAGCCCGCACACGATGATCCCTGAGTATCTTGAACGCCCACGGGCCCACAATCTCGATACCGGCAAGCCGCTTTTTCTCCGGCAGCGCAAGAATCTCATCAACAACTTT
>DTSJ01000092.1:0-7543 GCA_012965445.1 Candidatus Hydrogenedentota bacterium | reverse complement strand
CCGACGGGGGCTTTTGAAGGAAAGTTTGTTGCGACGCCGCAGACGGATGTGATTCCGTTCAAGGTCGATACGCAGGCCGTAATCGGTTACTACTCCCGATAGTACGCTCTAAGATAACGCTTATTGCGCGGACCGTATACTTGTACGGTCCGCGTTTTTTTTGAACCTGCCGGGTTAATGAATATATGCCTGTTTCTATATCCTCGCTAAAAGTTGTTGATGAGATTCTTGCGCTGCCGGAGAAAAAGCGGCTTGCCGGTATCGAGATTGTGGGCCCGTGGGCATCGGGGAAAACGCTTGCTGCGGTGCAATTGGTGGAGGGACTTGGCAAGTCGCTGCTCTACGTTACTGCGGGGCGTATAGAGTCTGAGGACGCACACGAAGACATGGTGACATTCGCGGGGGATCTGGAATGCATCCACGTGCCTGCCTGGGAAGTTCTGCCTACGGATACGATGGATCCGACGGACGATATTGTAGCGGAGCGTATGAACGGGTTGAACGCGCTGATCAAAGCGCAGGAATCAGGAACCCCCGTTGCGCTGTCGATTTCGGTGCGGTCCCTTTTGCAGCAGGTCATCAACCGCGAGAATCTTGAGCGGGACACTATTGATATAGAAGCCGGCAAGGAGTACGACCTTGAGACGCTGGCGGGTGAGTTTACAGACCTCGGGTACAGCCGCGAACTTATGGTGGAACAGCGCGGGGATTTTTCGATTCGGGGAGGCATTCTGGATATCTTCCCGATTTCGGCGGAGCTCCCGTACCGCGTGGAATTTTTCGGCGATGAAGTTGAGTCCATTCGGTTTTTCGAGCCGGAGACGCAGCGCAGTGTTGAGGAAGCGGACGTTGTTCATGTGCTGCCTCGTTCGGAAAAGAAACTGTTGTCCGAACAGGGCGGCAGCCTTTCGGTCATTACGGACTACTTGACGACTGACATTGTGGTTGCGATTGATGAGCCGGTTGCGGTGATGAAGGAAGCGCGGAATCTGGAATCTCAGTTTGCGGAGTCGCCGTTTATGGCCGACTGGGACGCGGTGATGAAGTCTCTGAAGAAGTCGATGCACGTGTCGCTCGCACAGGTGGCCCATGACGCTGAGGAGGGGAGGACGCGCTTCAAAGTTCCTATGCTTTCCATGGCTGCGTGGACGGGCAAGACGAACGGGTTCTGGGACCAATTGAAGCTATGGGATCTCGATGGTTATTCTGTTCGGCTGCTTTGCAACAATTCTGGTGAACGGCGAAGACTGATGGAGCTCGTCCGGGAGCATGGATATCGTCTGGGCAAGGACGAATTCGATCTCGGCATCGACATTGGCCGGTTGAAAGAGGGTTTCTCGTCGTCGCAGGACAAGCTGGCCGTTCTCAGCGAACGCGAAATGTTTGGCCGAAGGTATGTGCGTCGAAGACGAAGGCGTTTTCAGGCAGGCGCGTCGATCACGCAGTTCAGCGATGTCACTCCAGGTGACTATATCGTCCATCTTGATCACGGAATCGGTCGTTATCTTGGACTGCGGAATTTTCCTGGCAAGCCGAATGATTTCATGGCAATTCAGTATGGGGGGACGGATGTGGTGTATGTTCCCGTCACGCATATTGATCAGGTGCAGAAATATATCGGCGGCGGCGGAGCTGTCCCGAAAATGGACCGTATCGGTGGGAGTTCCTGGTCGAAGACGAAGACGAAGGTGAAGAAGGCAGTCCGGGACATGACGCAGGAACTGTTGAAGCTGTATGCGACGCGGGAGAACCATGAGGGGGAAAGTTTCGGGGCGGACACGCATTGGCAGCATGAGTTCGAGGAGTCTTTCGAATATGACGAGACGCCGGACCAGCTTCGTGCTGTTGCGGAAATCAAGACGGACATGGAGTCGCCGAAACCCATGGAGCGGTTGTTGTGCGGGGATGTGGGATACGGCAAGACGGAGGTAGCGATACGCGCCGCGTTCAAGGCGGTGATGGGCGGCAAGCAAGTAGCGGTACTGGTGCCGACTACGATTCTGGCAGAGCAGCATTATAAGACGTTCTCCGAACGCTTTGCGGACTATCCGGTCAAGGTAGAGATGCTGAGCCGATTCCGGTCGCCGAAAGAAGTGAGAGGGATAATTCATGCGATGCGCGACGGCGAGGTGGACGTAGTTATCGGAACACACCGTCTGACATCCGGCGATGTGCAGTTCAAGGATCTCGGGCTTGTGATTCTGGATGAGGAGCAGCGCTTCGGAGTGAAGCACAAGGAACGGCTGAAAAAACTGCGTGTAGACGTGGATGTATTGACGCTGACGGCAACTCCGATTCCGCGTACGCTGCATCTTTCGATGTCGGGGGTGCGCGATATGAGCGTGATCAACACAGCGCCGAACGACAGGCTTCCGATTCATACGTGTATTGAGGTGTTCGACGAGAAGCTGATATCGGAAGCGATTACGCGTGAGCTGGCCCGGCAGGGTCAGGTGTTTTATCTGCACAATCGGGTGGGAACGATTGACGGAGTTGCGGCGATGCTGAAGAAGCTGGTTCCGCAGGCGCGGGTGCGTGTGGGTCACGGCCAGATGTCGGACAATGGACTGGAAGAAGTAATGATTGATTTCGTGAAGCACGAGTTTGATGTGCTGGTATGCACGACGATCATCGGTTCGGGCTTGGACATTCCGAATGCGAATACGATCATCGTGGATCGTGCGGACACCTTTGGGCTGGCGGAGTTGTATCAGATTCGCGGGCGGGTGGGACGATACAAGCATCGTGCGTTTGCATATCTGCTGATTCCCGGTGATCGCGTGTTGACGGAGGAAGCCCAGCATCGGCTGAAGGCCCTTGAAGAATTCAGTACACTGGGTTCCGGGTTCCGCATTGCGATGCGGGATCTTGAGATACGCGGCTGCGGCAATATTCTGGGCGGGGAGCAGAGCGGGCATATTGCTTCGGTGGGGTACGAGACTTATACGCAGCTGATTGCCGAGACCGTCGTGGAGCTGAAGGGCGAGCCGTCGAACGTGAATTACCTGCCAAGTTTCGATTTGGCATCGGAGGCCTTTATTCCGAACGACTATATCGGTCTTGAATCGCAGAAGATTACGCTTTACAAGCGGATTACAGATTTGAAAAACGAAGACGAAATCGACGATATGTACGACGAGTTGAAGGACCGTTTCGGCGATCTTCCGGGGCCATTGAAGCAGCTCCTGGAGATTATGCGGGCGCGTATATTCGGGAGCGAGGCGGGTGCAACGAAAATGTACGTCTCGAAAGGCGTGTTTACGATGGTCTTCGACAAGAGACATTCGATCACGCAGGGCATGCTGGACCGGCTGAAATCGCGCTACGATCGGCGCATTGAACTATCTGTGAATCCGGCGCCCTCGATATCGGCATCGCTGGGCGAGTCGGACGAGCCTGTTGCATTCGCAAAGGAGGTGCTTCATTTTATGGTCGGAGACAGTGATGGTATACTTGATGAATAGTGGATTTTTGACGGTTTATGCACAGAGGATTTAGATGTCTGGATGTAAATATAGAATAGGGTTGGCGGCCTTTGCCGTATTGGTTTCGACGATTGTTCGCGCTGAGGAAACGCTGACATTCGAGGACAACGTGTATCCGCTGATCGAGAACTATTGTTCTGACTGCCATAACGCGGACACTTTGAAGGGTGATCTGGATGTTGAGCAGTTCGAGACGACAGCGATGGTTCTTGAGTCGATCGCGATCTGGGACCGAATTACACTTCGTATCAAGAACAATGAGATGCCGCCGAGGGATGAGCCGAAACCGACAACGGAAGAGAAGGCGTTGATTCAGAAGTGGATCGAGCAGATCGACCGCGCCAGTCTCGACTGCAATCACATCGCAAGCGAGCAGTCGGTGAGCTGGTATCCGGGATATGTGATGAGTCGGCGGTTGAATCGCGCGGAATATGAATACACACTTGGGGATCTGCTTGGAATCGATATCAAGGTGTCGCATCTTTTTCCGGCAGACGGTTCGGGGGGAGAAGGTTTTGACAATAACGGCAGTGCGCTATTCCTTTCTGCGATTCAACTGGAAAAATATCTTGAGGCTGCTGATACTGTGATTGAAACGGCGATCCCGGCGGTTGGGGGTTATGTCGAATACTCGGGGACGAGCAAGATACGGTCGTCGGTTATTGCGGCAGCTCGGAAACGTAAGGATTCTCTGCAAACACCGCTGATTCCGGTGAAACCGAAGTCGAAGAAAGACTCACGGGAAGCTGCGCGGCGCGTGGTGTCGGAATTCGCGGAACGGGCGTGGCGACGACCGATCGAGGAGGACGAAGTTGATCGTCTGCTCACTATGTTTGACCGAGCCTTTGATCGGGGTGACGGATACAGGGAGTCTGTAAAGCTGGCCTATAAGGCTGTGTTGATTTCGGCGAATTTTCTGTTTCTTGCGGAGCCGGAGCCGGAGGTCACGGGCGATTATCTGCTCGGCGGATACCAGCTTGCGTCGAGGCTTTCGTATTTTCTTTGGGCTTCGATGCCGGACGACGAATTGCTGGCGCTGGCGGGTTCGGGTGCCCTTGCGGACGATGATGTGCTTCGGGGACAGGTGGAGCGCATGATGCGGGATCCCAGGTCGCAGGCGCTTGGAGAGCAGTTCGCGATGCAGTGGCTGGGCATCTCTCAACTGGCTGAAATCACCAAGCCGGACGCAGTGCGATTTCCGGAATTCACTGACGGACTCGCAGAGTCCATGCGGCGGGAGGTCATTCTGATGTTCAGCCGGATCATTCAGGAGGATCGCAGTCTGCTGGAGCTGATTAACTCTAGCTACACTTATGTGAACGAGGAGCTTGCGGCTCTTTACGGGTTTGAAGGAGTCGAAGGCGAGGGTATGCGCGCAGTCACTTTGGCCGATGGCAATCGCGGGGGCGTTTCGGGTATGGCGGCGATACTAACTGCAACGTCGCATCCTCTGCGGACGAGTCCTGTTCTCCGTGGAAAATGGGTACTGAGTCAACTACTCGGTGATCGGGTTCCGCCGCCTCCGCCCGACGTGCCTACACTGACCGAAGATGATCGGGATCTAAACGGACTGACTTTTCGCGAAACGCTTGAGGTGCATCGGGAGGATCCGGCATGCGCTTCGTGTCACGAACGAATGGATCCGATAGGGTTCGGGTTGGAGAATTTCGATCCGATTGGCCGCTGGCGCACGAAACAGGGGGGATTGCCGATCGATGCGAAGGGTGTTTTGCCTTCGGGTGAGGCCTTCGATGGCCCGGTGGAATTGAAGACGATTCTGATGCAGCGCAAAGACCAGTTTGCGCGGAATCTGTCGCGGAAGATGCTCGGATATGCCCTGGGCAGGTCGCTCACGAGGCATGACAATTGTGTGATCAACGATTCGATGGATGCGTTAAAAGAGAACGAATATCGTGCTTCGGAGCTGATAACGGAGATCGTCTTGAGTTACCCCTTCCGACATCGATATAGTAATGGTAAGACTTGAACAAGGAACTTGGTATGAGTCCTAAGAGTTGGCAGATTTCAAGACGTACGATGCTTCGCGGGATGGGCGCGGCGATGGCTTTGCCGTTGCTTGACGCAATGGCTCCACGAAGCGCACAGGCCGCTGCAAAAGCAGCGAAACCTTCGACGCGCATGGCTTGCCTGTATTTCCCCAACGGGGTCTCAATGAAACATTGGGTTCCGACGACGACGGGCACCGATTACACGCTACCCTATTCGCTTGAACCGCTGCAGGCCTTTAAGTCGTCAATCAATGTGTTGTCCGGCTTGGATAAAGCCGCAAGCCGTCGGGGTGATGGACACTACGCCAAAACGGGCAATTTTCTGACTGGCGAGCCGGTGGTGAAGACAACCGGGAAAGATATCAGCGCGGGTGGAGTTTCGATGGATCAGCTTGCGGCGAGCCGTATTGGACACCTGACGCCGCTGCCTTCGCTGGAACTTGGAATCGACCCTGTCATTTCGGGCATCGACAGCAATGTCGGCTTTACGCGGCTGTACGGGTCCTATATTTCGTGGCGTTCGGCGCGATTGCCGGTGGCAAGAGAGATCAATCCGCGCTTCGTTTATGATCGATTGTTCGGCGCGAAGGACAAGAACGGGCGTGAGATGCGCAAGCACCAGCAGGAGGATTACAAGAGCCTGCTGGATATGGCGTTGGAAGATGCTAAGCGCCTCCGTGGAAAAGTCGGGCGGGACGATCAGGTGAAGATTGATGAGTACCTGGAATCGGTGCGCGCGGTAGAGAAGCGCATAGAGTTTGCATTGAAACCTGATCCGCGGGACTGGAAACCGACTGTTGAGCCGGAAATCCCAGGCGCGCCGGACCTGAAGATACCGGCAGATTTCCGTGAGCACATACAATTGATGATGGATCTGATGGTACTGGCGTTTCAGACAGATTCTACGCGTGTGCAGACATTCATGTTTGCTAATGATGTATCGGGGCGCAACTTTTCGTTTCTGGACGGAGTGTCTGGCGGGCATCACGATATGTCGCACCACGAGAATAAGGAATCGAAGATCAATCAGTACCGCGAAATCACGCGCTGGCATACTGAACAGCTCGCCTACCTGCTCGGAAAACTTCGGGCTATACCGGAAGGCGAGGGGAGCCTGCTCGATAACTCGATGATTATGTTTGGTTCGAGCATCTCCGATGGAAACCGTCACAGCCCGAATAATCTGCCGCTAGTACTTGCCGGAAATGCAGGTGGTGCGCTGAAAACCGGGCTGCACGTTGCGCGCCCGAAGGATACTCCGCTTTGCAATCTGTATACAACAATGCTGAATGCTGCGGGCGCTCCGGTAGAGTCATTTGGCGACAGCAATGGTACTCTGACTGAGATCGAGTCTGCTTAACGCATTGCCGCCGCGCACGAGCCCCACAGGAATAATTCTCAATGAATGAAGATGCCATACGTTTGTCTTTTACGGCGAATCAGATTCAGCAGTTAAAGACTAATCCACTTCGCACAGTTATTGGAAGGATGTCCGGAAGAGCCTTTGATGCCCGGATTCTGATTCCGGACTATGACCAGCGGATCGAAGAAGAGTATTCGGACTGCGTGGATTTGGGACTTATGGACGAGTGTTCCAGGATCGGACTTCCTTTCACACTAAACCAGTTTGGGCTTCGGATTGTCTTTCAAGAAGCAGTGATGATCGAGATGTACCACGAAGGTATGACGCTGGAGCCGAATTCAAGAAGAGTTGTAGAGGCGTTCGGGCCGTTGTTTCTTGAGAATGCTTATCTTCCTGCGCGCAACCGCACGGACGGTCACAATGCGCGATTCGAACATCTGAATTTTCATCGTGACCGCGGTTCTCACCAGCAGGAACAGGTGTCCATCTATCTGCGTAATCCCTTCGATGAGATTCAGGCGCAGCCGCGAACAATATCGACGCTGTTCATCGCAAATATTGTCGCTCATTTGCAGAACAAACGGGAAGGCGGGGATGCCGAGCCGGGCAATGAGGGTCCGGCGATGCGGTACCGGTTTTTTTGATGGTGTCGATCCGAAACCGTTGTTCGGCAAGGCAATACTTGA